>JAZREC010000078.1:0-11575 GCA_045660605.1 Clostridia bacterium | reverse complement strand
GTCTTTCGGCTACATACTCCATATCTTCTTTTGTGTTAAAAATGAGGTCAAAGGTAATAAAAAGAGGTCCTGCATTTTTGCTTCTTAATATCTTTGTATATTCTATAAGCTTTTTCATTGACCTACTACCTCCCTCTTTATTCTTGCAGTTTCCATAAGCGAATCTACCTTTGCCAGATGAAATACAGAAAATTCATATACAGGCCCTACATGAATGTCTGACGGTGAAAACGGAAATGCCAAATTTCCTGCGGTGGACTTTCTGCCATCATAATCGCAATGAAGCATACGGCTTCTGGCAAGAGCACATACTGTATCTGCAATTTCCTGCGTTTCGCCGACAATGTCCATGATTATACCAAGTGAGCTTTCTGCTCCTCCGCTCAGCTTGAAGTTTATAGTATAGCTGTCTTCAGGGAGTGAATTTTTTGTATTCTCTTTTACAAAGTCAGTAACTACTTTTGTTATAAAGTCTATATTTTTTATTGTCTCGCTGTCAAAAACCGTTGCGGGACAAATAGTTCTGTATCCCGAACACTTTACGCCTTCAAGCTTTAAGGTCTTTTCCTCTGCTTCCCTAAAAACCGCACCCGAAATACGAACAGTTCTTTCGTCAATCTGTGTAAAAACAGAATTTGTAAGGTCACATACTCCGTCCGGTTCAAAAATAAGATAAGGATTTGTCTGTTCATAAAGGGTATGTGCCGCAACTCTGTCAACAGTACAGCGTCTCTCGGGATTTGCGGGACGAAGTTCAAAATAGTCCTTTTCCATGTACGCTTGCATAACATCTGCCGCCGCTA
This sequence comes from Clostridia bacterium, assembly GCA_045660605.1. GTDB lineage: Bacteria > Bacillota > Clostridia > UMGS1810 > UMGS1810 > RGIG8748. The sequence continues at coordinate 10,772 of JAZREC010000078.1, read as the reverse complement.
CAGGCTCGGAGCACATTGCACCGCATTCCATAATCTTTGCCATATGAAAGGAAAGTCCCTCATCATAGCCCTCAAAAATACAAGGTGCCGCATAAATCGCAGTATCGCACATTCTTCCTGCAACTATTATATCTGTCTTTTCTTTAAGAAGTTCAATTACGGGGGCGATGCCTGTCTGGCTTACTATCCTCTCCGACTTCTCTACCGATTTTCTGTCTATCGGAAACTCATCACTCATGGGAATGATTTTTCCCGAATCTAATTTTTCGAGAACATATTCCTTGTCCACATCGGAATAGATTATTCCAAGCTTAAAGCTAAGGCTTTGTTCCTTGGCGATTTCCTTGATAATGTCAACAAGCCAGTCCGTATGCTCTCTTGACCCTGCTCCGCCTGCTGTACCGATTATAAACGGTGCTTTCTGCTCAAGTGCCTTTGGCATTGCAAGGGACAAATCTCTCTTTACTGCGCCTCTGTCTGTAAATGACTTTCCGCTTCCCAGATAATACGGGCCGGGGTCTGTTGAGCCTGCGTCTACGCCGACATAATCAACCTTTTCGGAAAAAGCAATCTCCAATGCTTCCTTATTGTATCCGTAACCCAATAATCCGTTTAATGCTACTATCTTCATTATTACCACCTCTGTTTTTATTTTAACATAACCAAGATTATTAACTTTGCATTTTGTCTTTTTTATATTGCAATTATTTGCAATAAATGTTAAAATATATTTGGAGGCGATATTTTGTGAATATAAAAAACTTTGTGCTTTCATATTATAGAAATTCCGCAGAAAATTTCCATATTCAAAAGCCCGACAGGGTTACAGAAGCCCAAAAACCTCACACACACGAGTATTTTCAAATTTATTTTATATCAAAAGGCGGTCTGTATCATCATATAGAAAATGAAACTGCACAGCTTAAGCAAGGCGACATGTTTATTATTCCGCCGGGTGTAACCCATTATATTTCTCCTATGCCAAATACTGTTTTTTATTCTTTTTCTTTTATGGAAGAACTGCTGATAAATACAAATAACAAGATTGCAAAAAACTTTCTTCGCTATCTTCAAACAAGTGAGAATAAATCTGTAAAGCCAAAAATTTCCATAAAATCAGAGCAAATCTTTTACATAGAAAGCATAATGGCACATATCCTAAAGGAATTTAACGAAAAACCGCTTGCATACTGCGAAACTGTTGCATCCTACGCCCAGCTTCTTGTTACAATGCTTGCCCGTGAGTATTTTTCCAAAACAAGCGGTAATATATCTGCACATTTTGAAAACAGCAAGCAGTTTGTTCTGCACTGCGTTGAATATATTGAAAACAATTTTACCGATAAAATCACACTAGATGAAATTGCAAAAAAATCCGCTATGTCAAAAAGCAATTTCTGCACTCTGTTTAATAAAGTTACGGGGTATTCGTTTAATAACTATCTTAATATATGCCGTATCAAAGCCGCATGCAGTTATATAAAAAAGGGATATAAAATAACCTCAATCTACGGTTTATGCGGATATAATGATTTTACTACTTTTTACAGAAATTTTATTAAGATAACTGGGATGTCTCCGAGGGAATATAAAACACACAATTCAAATTGAATAAAAAAACCCCGCCCCATCCAGAAATTAGGGGCGAGGAAAAAGAAAGGGGATATAAGTCTGATTGTCAGACTTTCTTGTAAGCTGTTATTGAATACTGGGTATATCTTCGCCGAGGATAATTGAAATAGTCTTGTATTCTCCCTGACGGTATACCTTGACTTTCATGTTATCTCCGGGCTTTAACTTATTTTTGATATCATTGATTTCATCAACTGTTGTTACCTTTTTGCCTGCACATTCCACTATGATATCACCAATCTTTACACCTGCCATATATGCAGGGGAATTGGGTGTCATGCTGGCAACATACACTCCAACCTTGAGATTGTATGCCTTGGCATCTGCCTCGGTAACTGCTCTTCCGCCTATACCTATAACAGGTCTGCCCTTAACATAGCCGTTGTCTATAAGGTCCTTGATTATAGGCTTTGCCTCGTCTATCGGTATTGCAAAGCCAAGACCCTCAAGTGACGAAGAGGATATTTTGGCTGTGTTTATGCCGATAAGATGTCCGTAAGCATTTACAAGAGCACCTCCCGAATTACCCGGGTTGATTGCGGCATCTGTCTGTATAAGATTAAGCTGAGTGTTATCTATGGTAACACTTCTGTTAAGTCCGCTTATAATTCCCTGTGTTGTTGTGCCTGCAAATTCCTGTCCGAGCGGATTTCCGATAGCAATTGCTGTCTCTCCCACTCTTAAATCAGAGCTTGTGCCCATAACCGCATACGGAAGCTCTGATGCTTCTATCTTGATTACTGCAAGATCTGTCCTTGCGTCTGTTCCTATAACCTTGGCTGTGTATGTTTCGTTGGTGTTAAGTATAACGCTTATTTCCATTGCATTTTCTACAACATGGTTATTTGTGACAACATATCCGTCACTGCTTATTATAACACCCGAACCGCTGCTCTCGGACTGACCGCTCTGTCCGAAATAGCCTCCGTAGTAGCTTGCCGCATTGGTCTTATTTATAATGCCGACTACGGCGGGTCCAACCTTATCAACAATTTCGGGAGTTGTAAGAGCCTTGTTGCCTTTGCCGTCTGCAACCGCCTGAGCAACAATTGCCTCGCCCTCGCTGTCCTTCTTGGTGTTCTGTGCTTCCTCTGTCTGTGTTCCCTTATCTGCATAGTAGGAATATATTTTCGGAGCATATATGCTTCCCGCCACCGACAGGGCTGCTGTAAGAACTATGGCTATTGCCATTGCATATACGGGAACCTTTCTTGTCTTGCGGGGCTTGATATTGGTGCTGTAAAAATCCGCTGTCTGACCCTCTGCTGTCTGCTCATCATATGTTGAAAAATTACTGTAATCGTTGCCCGATGTATTATAATCTGCCCTCTCCTTGGTAAAATACTCTGTATTATAGGAGGTGTCCGCATTCTGAGTGCTTTCATTATTTTCTTCACGGTTGTCAAGATTATTTTGGAAATCGTCCTTAAACCATTTATATTCATCCATTGTTATCTCTCCTTTCATTATGATAATATCATAAAATATTTAATAAACTATGAATAATTTGTAAAAAAAGCAAAAATGTTATACCTGATTTTTACTCTTTGTAAGTCCGAAGGTAAAGCGAGTATATCGGTCAACAATGCTTTCGCAGGTAATTCCCTCTCCGTGCATACTCAATATATGCTTGACAATATAAAGACCCAGACCCATGCCCGTTCGGTCTTTTCCTCTTGATTTATCCGTCTTATAGAATCTGTCCCATATTCTGCCAAGCTCTTCGGGTTCAATTCCGTGGCCTGTATTCTCTATGGAAACATATACTTTATCTCTGCCCTGAGAAACATCTATCTTTATGTTTCCGCCCTCGGGAGTAAATTTAACTGCATTGTTTATGAGATTGATAAGAACCTGAGTTATATTGTCCTTATCTGCATTTACCATAAGTCTGCCTTCGCTTATATTAAGCTCGACATCAATATTCTTTGGCGTTATCATCATTTCGAACTTAAGGAGTGCAAGCCTTACAAGCTCGTTTATGTCAAAATCCGTTCTGTCAAGCTTTGCTTCGCCGCTTTCCATACGCGAAAGCTGAAGAAGGTTTGTAATAAGTCTTGACAGTCTCTTTGACTCCGAAAGCACTACATCTAAATACTCATTGTGATTTTCCTTGGGGATAGTACCGTCTATTATTCCCTCCACAAAGCCCGATATCGTGGTAAGCGGAGTTCTTAGTTCATGCGATACATCAGATATAAAGCTCTTTCTTAAATTTTCGAGATTATCAAGAGAATTTGCCATATCATTGATATTTCGCGCAAGCTCTCCAAGCTCGTTGGACGAGCTGTAATCTACCCTTTTTTTGAAATTTCCTTTGGAAAATTCCTTGACTGCCGCACTTATCCGTCTTATAGGACTTGTAATCTTGAATGACAAAAATCCAAACAAAATCACCGAAAGTATCATTCCCAGTATAAGAAGCTTCAGTATTCTGTTGGTCACAAATAAATATACACTTTGTATTTCGGGGACACGCTGATTAAACATTACTCCGCCAAAAATTTCATCACCATAAATAAGCGGTGCACCTACTGTAAGTATCTTGTCTCCATACTGGTCTTTGTATACATTCATCGACACAACTTGTTTTCCGCTAAGTACAGGTCGGCTGACCTTTTTGCTTACTGCAACAAAATCATTTTTATTCTTGCTCTCGTCTGTGGAAGCTACAATAAAGCCGTTGACATCAAAGACAGACACCGCAGATTGAGTTGCAGAACCCATAGCATTTATAAATCCCTGATACATACTGTCGTTGTGATTTACAAGCGTCATCCAGGTATCCTCATCAACATAGTCAACAACGCTGAGCAAAGCCTGGGATTTTTGGCTTATTGCAAAATTTTCCACATAGGAAGTAACATACAGCATAATTGCAACAAACATTATTGCAATCATGGCAAAGCCTCCGTATACGAGATTGCCTACTATGCTTTTTCTCAAATTACTTCACCTCGAATTTGTAGCCTACTCCCCATACTGTTTTGAGAGACCATTTGTCGCTGACTCCCTCAACCTTTTCGCGAAGTCTCTTTACATGCACATCTACTGTTCTTGAGTCTCCGAAATATTCATAGCCCCAAACCTCGTCGAGAAGCTGGTCTCTTGTAAAAACTCTGTTCGGATGTATGCACAGATAGTTAAGAAGCTCCAGTTCCTTTGGCGGAACCTCAGTTACCTTGCCGTCAATTTTCAGCTCATATGTAGCCATGTTGATTGAAAGCTTGTCAAAAACTATTTCCTCGGGCACATCTTCTCTGTCATCAGAGCGTCTTAAAACCGCCTTTAGTCTTGCCACGAGCTCCTTTGGTTCAAACGGCTTTACAACATAATCATCGGCACCTAGCTCAAGACCGAGAACTTTATCTATTGTCTCGCCCTTTGCAGTGAGCATTATTACAGGCATTTTGCTTGTACGCCTTATTGATTTGAGAATTTCTATGCCGTCAATTCCCGGGAGCATTATATCAAGTATTGCCGCCGAAGGCTTGATGTCCTCTATAAGCTTAAGTGCACTGTTTCCCTCAAATGCACATCTTACATCATAGCCCTCCTTGGTAAGATAAAGTCTTACAAGCTCGCATATGTTCTTATCATCGTCCACGATTACTACCGTATTGTTATTTGGCATATTATTCAAACCTCCTTTTTGGCTTTAACAAAGCTTATGATTATAAGTGCAATAAGTGGACCTATAATCATTCCTAATACTCCTATGAGTTTAAGTCCTGTATACATTGATACAAGCGTTATAATCGGATGAATACCAAGCTGTCCGCTGAGAACTCTCGGTTCAAGAATGTGCCTTACAACAACTACTATGCAGTAGAGGCAAACAAGTCCTAGTGCTCTTATATAGTCTCCCTGCAAGAGACATACAAGTGCCCACGGATTGAGTATTATACCCGTTCCCAGAACAGGTATTGCATCCACAAGACTTATGGCAAACGCAAGAAGTATAGAAAGCTCCACCTTGAGTATACCAAAGCCTGTAATAAGAATTACAAACACTACACACATTATTATAAGCTGTGCCTTTACATAGCCTCCGCATGCCTTGGAGAGAACCTCTCTCATATGCCTCAGGCTCTCTATCTTGTCATCGGGAAGAAATTTTTTTACTTCTTCCTTAAGTCCGCCCTTATCGCAGCTCATAAAGTATATTGCCATAAGCATAATAACCGTAAATATAAATGCTGACGGAAGCTTACCTGCGGCACCTCCAAGCTTTGGAAGTGCGGTCTTTATGGCAGGATATATAAGATCGGGAATATCCGCAAAGGACGATGAGGCTATTTCTATCGCCTTTGTCCTGATGCTGTTTGGAAGAATATTTATAAAATCCCACACAAAAACGGGAATTCCGTCTTTTGTATCCGAAAACATCTCCGTAAAGGTCTTTATCTCCCGTATAACTGCCGCAGAAACCGAATACAATATTCCGCAAATAACAGCAAGAACCAGAAGCATGGCAAGAAGCACAGACAGGGTCCTGTTAATACGCAGTTTTTGAAACAGTTGGGAAACAGGCTTGATTATAAGCGATATAACCCAGGCAATAATAAATGGCAAAAGGCATGAAACAGCCTTTGGCAATACAAATATTACAAGCACAACTGCCAGTATCACATATATAAGCTTTACAAGACTTGCTACAGGATCCCTCTTTGCCATATCAATTACCTACCTAAAAATCTCTCCATAAGATTGTGTCCTTCTTCTATAAGTATGCCGCTCTTTTTTGCTTCTTCCTCAGTATATGATACTACATCATTTTCCTTTTCGTTTGTGCTGTCATATATCACATAAGGAACGCTGTCTCTTGTGTGTGTTCTGAGGCTTAGCGGTGTAGGATGGTCGGGAAGAATAAGCATACGGTATTCTATACCCTCGCTGTCCAGAGCGTCCTTTATATATTTAACTATTTTTTCGTCTATAAGCTCTATCGCCTTAACCTTGTTTTCTATCTCATGTCTGTGACCGCACTCGTCGGGACCTTCCAGATGGATATATACATAATCGCTTCCGCCTTTTACTGCCTTAAGTGCGGCATCTGCCTTACCCTTGTAATTGGTGTGTACATTGCCTGTTGCACCCTCAACATCTACAACATCGAGACCTGCACACATACCTATACCTTTAATAAGGTCAACAGCACTTATTACTGTACCCCTAAGCCCGTATTTTTCATAGAAGTCGGAAAGAAGCGGTTTCTTTCCCTCACCCCATATCCATATGGAATTGGCTTTTTTAAGTCCTCTTTCTGCTCTGGCAAGATTTACGGGATGGTTATTTAATATATCGTAGCTCTTTACCATCATGTCATATATAAGCTCGCTTCCCTCACCCTTTGGTATGTAATCTGCTACCTTTCTCTCAAGTATGTCGTGCGGTGGGGTAAGATTAAAGCTATATGGTCCTTTGTCCCATACCATAATATGTCTGTAGCTCACACCGGGGTAGAAGGATATAATATCGCTTGAAAATGCATCGTTGATTGCACCGATAAGCTCTCTTGCCTCTTCGGTTGTTATCTCATCGGAGCTATGGTCTATAACTCTCTTCTCGGAATAATCCTCCTCGTCGCTTACGGTAACAAGGTTACAGCGGAAGATAATGTCAGTATCCTTCATATCCACTCCAACACTTACTGCCTCAAGAGGCGATCTGCCCGAATAATACTTAATCGGGTCATATCCCATAGCGGCAAGGTTTGCAACATCGCTTCCCGGAGAAAGAGCTTCGGGAACATTCTTTACATGTCCAGTCTCTCCCCTTTTTGCCATATAGTCAATGCAAGGCTTATTTGCACACTCAAGGGGTGTCTTTCCGCCAAGCTCATCTAACTTATAATCTGCCATTCCGTCGCCCAAAACAACTATATACTTCATAAAAAAGCCTCCAATATATCAAATATTATTATACTCCATTTATATTATGCAACAAAATCTTTCAAAAATCTACCCCTTATTAAAAAATTTAATAATTTTTTTACACTTATGCTCCGTTTTTACTTGATTTTGCCAGAGTATAAGTGTATAATGACCTTGAATTATATTTATATATGAAAGGAAGATATAATGTGATACTTGTTACAGGCGGTGCAGGCTTTATAGGAAGCCATACATGCGTAGAGCTTATTGAGGCAGGATACGAGGTTTGTGTAATTGACAATCTCTGCAACTCAAAGAAGGAAAGCATTGACAGAGTAGAAGAAATCACAGGAAAGAAAATCAAATTCTACGAAGCTGACCTTGTAAACAAAGAAGATGTGGAAAGAATTTTTGAAGAAAATAAAATCGATGCTGTAATTCACTTTGCAGGTCTCAAGGCTGTGGGCGAATCTGTAAGCATACCCCTAAGATACTATCACAACAACATTATGAGCACTCTTGTGCTTTGCGAAACAATGGCAAAATACGGATGCAAAAACCTTGTATTCAGTTCATCTGCAACTGTATACGGAAATCCCCATACAGTTCCGATAAAGGAGGACTTCCCCCGTTCTACAACCAATCCTTACGGAAGCACAAAGCTTATGATAGAGGATATTCTTACAGACCTTTACATATCCGACAACGAGTGGTCAATAGTTCTGCTTAGGTACTTTAACCCTATCGGTGCACACATATCGGGTCTTATAGGCGAAAATCCCAACGGAATTCCCAATAACCTTGTTCCCTACATTGCACAGGTAGCAATAGGCAAGCTCAGCCACCTCAATGTATTCGGTGATGACTATCCCACAAAGGACGGCACAGGCGTAAGAGACTATATCCATGTTGTAGACCTCAGCAAAGGTCATGTAAAGGCTCTGGAAAAGGCAAAAAGCTGTACAGGTGTAAATGCATACAACCTCGGAACAGGAAACGGCTACTCGGTACTCGAAACTCTTCACGCATACGAGAAGGCATGCGGAAAGACACTTCCCTACAAGATTGCACCCAGAAGACCCGGTGATATCCCCGAGTGCTATGCAGACACAGAGAAATCGTTAAAAGAGCTTGGTTGGAAGGCTGAGCTTGATATAAACAGAATGTGCGAAGACTCATGGAGATTCACGCAGAAGAATTTATAATTCTAATTTGAATTGGAGAAAAAAACACGAACAACTTAAAGGCAGGAGTTGCGGAATACATAATAGAAGAAAGCAAGGCTCTCCTTGGTGATATGAAATAACTACTATTGCGCAAAAAATTACTTTTTTCACACTCCATGGTATAAATACATATACTGTTAACGGAGGTGAAAATTATGACTAACTGCAATTGCACCAACAACTGCGTGGCTCTCTCTGTCATTGCAGGAGTGATACTGGGAGTTGTAACTACGGTTCTTACCATAACCGCAACCATAACAGTAACTCCCGCTTTTCTTTGGGTGCTCTTTGGCATAGCTGTCCTATATCTTCTTGCAACACTAATTGCCTCTCCGTATATCAGAAGAAGCTCAGGTCAGCAATGCCTGTGCGATTCGATACGGACTCTGCTCCTTGGAATTCTCGGCACGGTTCTGACAGCCGTAATACTTCTTGGCATCACATTTGTTGCCACAAGTATTGCAGGGGCAATTATAACAGGACTTTTGATTTTCTTTTTCTCGCTGATTATAACCGCATCTGCATGTCTCATTTCATGCATATCGGGATGCAGAGGGATAACAGGTTAATATGTCCTGATTTAGTTCTGATATAGTTAAAAGGCGGTGTAAAAAACTCAGTTTTTTACACCGCCTGGTCTTTTTTATTCTGCATTCTTCATAGATATGGGAGATACTCCGAAATGTTTTTTGAATACCTTGCTGAAATAGAGCGGGTCTGAATATCCAACCGTCAAAGACAGTTGCTTGACGCTTTGGAATTCTCCCGAGTCAACAATGGACTTGGCATAAACCATTCGTTTGTCAATAACATAGTTTTTGGGGCTCATGCCGAACTTCATAATAAATATCTTTCTGAAATAAGTGTTTGAAACTCCGCACAATTTATGAAGGTCATCTATGCTTAAGCCCGTGTCATATATATGTTTTTTTAAGTGTTCTACTGCGGGCTCGATAACTGCGAATTTCTTTTTCTCGGGATACTTAAGGGTATCCATCTTGCTCATAAACGAAAGCAAATCATACACATATGCCATGCACTGTTACCTGTCTGCAACACTTCCGAAGTTCCACATTTCTGCAAAACTGTTCATAAGACAATCTGCATAATGATAGGTATTGAGCGAATAAACGGCAGGTTCGGTTTCTCCGAAATTTCCGTCTAGGTTTATAATCAAACTTATACTTGCACCCTCAGAGGCAACCATATACTTATATGTACTTCCCTTAGGCACAAAAAACACTTCTCCTGCATTTACAGTAACTGTTTTGTCCATGAAATAATACTTCATTGTACCGGTAACCCTCACAAAAAGGCTATCTACTTTTCTATTATGTATTGTTCCAACAGGATTACTTACTTTGCGTACCACGGAATGTATCTTAAGTTCCTTGACCTCTCTTTTCATAGCATCATTCTCCAAATGAAAAATTATTTTTCAAAAACCGCTCTCTGTATTCCTCAAAAGACTGTATATTCTTTGCTTTCGTATCCGTGCTTACATCTACTCCTACATAACGATTATCGTTTTCAACCCAAGGCATATCAGAGCGTGCTTGTCCTTTTCTTAACTCAATCCCCTCTATACAAACTTCGGTTGAATAATCCAAAAAGAAAACTGTATCGCAATCCTTAATGCGCATTTCCATGGTACTGCCATAGTTTCCGTCAATAATCCATTTAGAAGTACTCATAACCTCTTGCAACCGTTTAATAAAAACTTCTCTGGAAACAGTCGTCTTATCCTCATTCCAAAACAGCATATCCAAATGATATAATGGCAATCCAATAATGCTTTTGAGTTTCCGCCCAAAAGTGCTTTTTCCGCTTCCGGGGCAACCAATTACAATGACTTTTTTCATTTTCACGTTAACCAAAAATCCAAAACGCTTTCGTAATCAACGTTCGAATTTCCCCTATTTTCAATCCAAGCGACAAGGAATGTGATTTTGTCTATCGTTCTATCCAAAAGAACAAACGAGAAGCCGAGGTTATCTTCAGAACGCCATACATCATAGCCTTTGTGCGGTTCATCTTG
>JAZREC010000077.1:0-2015 GCA_045660605.1 Clostridia bacterium | reverse complement strand
CATGGCTACGATCCGACTTGGAATACATGCACGCCCTGCGGGACTTCTTGTAAAAGAAGCAGAAAAATTCGAGAGTAATATTTCCATAAAACTTTCTGATAATACTGCTGATGCAAAACGAATTTTTTCCATTATGTCGCTCGGTGTCAAGCAAGGTGACACAATAGAAGTATCAATAGAAGGTGTTGACGAAAACGAAGCAAAAAATGCAATAGAGAAATTCTTAAGTGATAATCTTTGAGGTATTGCCATGAAAATAATCAAAGGTCAGGGAATATGCGGAGGTATAGCATTCGGACGGCTTGAGCTTATTAAAAAGACCGAAAGCCATGTTCTGAGAACCCATGTCAAAGACACAGAAAAAGAAATAGAACGATTTGAAAACGCAAAAAATTCTGCCACAAAACAGCTCGACAGACTATACAAAAAGGCTCTGGGAGAAGTGGGCGAAGAAAATGCAATGATATTTGACATACACAAGATGATGCTACATGATGCGGATTATATAAACTCTATCAAAAACAATATAAAAGCCCAGAATTTAAACGCAGAAAGCGCTATAGCGATGACATCGGACAGCTTTTCTCAGATGTTTTCCTCCATGTCGGACAGCTATATGCAGGCAAGGGCAACTGATGTACAGGATATATCTTCAAGACTTATAAACATACTGTCAAACGGCGGAGAAAAGAAAATCATGTCCGAAGAACCTGTTATAATCGGTGCAACAGACCTTGCACCATCGGAAACGGTTCAGCTTGACAAAAGCAAAATTCTTGCATTTGTAACCGAAAAAGGAAGCTCCAATTCCCACACATCAATCCTTGCCCGTACCATGAACATACCTGCAATTATAGGTGCAGACGGCATAACGGATGTCAAATACAACAATGCCGAAATAATTGCAGACGGGTTTACAGGAAAAGTTTACATTGAACCCGATATGAATACAATAATCAAAATGCAGGAAAAAAAGCAGGAAAGCGAAAGGCAGAATGCACTTCTTAAAAAGCTCAGGGGTGTTCGTCCCGTAACAAAGGACGGCAAGGAAATACTCCTATATGCAAATATAGGGTCAATTGCTGACATGGCATCGGTATACGAGAACGATGCAATGGGTGTGGGGCTTTTCCGCAGTGAATTTCTGTATCTTGAAAGCACAACATATCCAAGCGAGGATACGCAGTTTAACATATACAAAAGTGCAGGCGAAAAGGCTCTCGGAAAAAAGGTTATAATAAGAACACTTGATATCGGTGCCGACAAAAATGTTGACTACTTCGATATGCCAAAAGAAGAAAATCCTGCTCTCGGAATAAGAGCAATACGGATATGCCTTACAAGACCCAATCTCTTTAAGACACAGCTTCGTGCTCTGTACAGAGCATCAGCATTCGGAAACATTGCGATTATGTTCCCCATGATTACATCTCTTGACGAGGTAAGAAAAATAAAGAAAATATGCTCCGATGTAAGAAATGAGCTAAAAAAAGACGAAATCCCATTCAATGAAGATACAGAGCTTGGGATAATGATAGAAACACCTGCCTCCGCCATCATAAGTGATATACTTGCAAAAGAAGTGGACTTCTTCTCTATAGGTACAAACGACCTAACGCAATATACTTTGGCGGTTGACAGACAAAATCCAAACATTGAGCCGTTTTGCGATGCACATCACAAGGCGGTGCTGAGACTCATTAAGCTTATCTGCGATAATTCCCATAAAGCAGGAATATGGACAGGAATATGCGGTGAACTAGCCTCCGACCCATCGCTTACAGAAACCCTGCTTGCTCTGGGTGTTGACGAGCTTTCTGTATCTCCCGGACAGATACTTCCTCTTAAACAAAAAATACTGGAAACAAATATCGGTGATATAAAATCCAGAATACTTGATAATTTATAAATCTTTCATATCATTGGGAACAGGTGCATATACCTGCATAGCCTCACCTGTCGAAGGATGGTTAAATATCAATGACTGACAATGAAGCCTTATGCTCTCTCCCCCT
>JAZREC010000076.1:0-2235 GCA_045660605.1 Clostridia bacterium | reverse complement strand
GGTTACGATATCATGGCAAAAACTGTTAAACTCGCTTTTGCTTCCAAAGAGAAATGTATCAACTTTTTCATTTACTATGAGGTTTTCTATGATTGTGAAAAGTTCTCTTTCCATCTCTTCTGTTTTTTTAATCTTTGTGTGACCTATAAAGCAACAAGTTCCCATGACAATTTCCCCATAAATAAAAAAATGCGCCCACCGAAGCAGACGCATAAAAAACGCAAACTCCGATTAGTCGCCAAACCAATTTATATACAGTATGAGACATACAGTAAGCACAAGGAATTTGCATTTTTATCAAATTCATAAGCTTACTGTATCGCAAAAAAAGCATATTATTCTAAAAATATACCTCAATACTGTTTTTATATTAAATTGATTTGGCAATATTTATTATAGCATGATTTTTCTAAATTATCAATAGTTTATATGGTAGTTTTTATGAGAAAAATAGGGGTCACATGGTTTTTATAAAACATATAGAATGAATATTTTTACAAAGATTTGGGGCGGATGTTCCCAAAATTCATACCTAGTGTGATATGGGATATCGTATAGCGGACGAAGCAATTGTATTGATTTTGTCATTCATAAAATTACTCATATAATCTACTTGTTAATTTTTAATTTTTGTGTTAGACTAATTAGTAGTATATAATATATCGGGAGGTGATGTTGATGCAGGATTTCAAAGTTGTTTCGCCATATGAGCCAAAGGGCGACCAGATAAAAGCAATAGATGAGCTTTCAAGAGGCATAGAAAACGGAATTAAAGGTCAGACACTTCTTGGTGTTACAGGCTCGGGCAAGACCTTTACCATAGCAAAGACTATCGAGCGCGTCAACAAGCCGACCCTTGTGCTTGCTCATAATAAGGTGCTTGCCGCACAGCTTTGCAGTGAGTTCAAGGAATTTTTTCCAAATAATGCCGTAGAATATTTTGTTTCGTATTATGATTACTATCAGCCTGAGGCATATATTCCGGGTACAGATACATTTATAGAAAAGGACTCTTCTATGAATGAAGAGATAGACAGACTCCGACACAGTGCAACTGCCGCACTCTTTGAGAGAAGAGATGTAATAATAGTTGCCAGCGTTTCGTGCATATACGGTCTGGGCGACCCCGAGGACTACAAGGAGCTGATGCTGAGCCTGAGAGTCGGCAACGAATATGACAGAGATGCTTTTTTAAGACGGCTCGTTGATATGCACTATAGACGCAACGATATGGCTCTGGAAAGAGGGTCATTCAGAGTAAGGGGCGATGTGGTTGAGATAATTCCGCAGGGCTCGGGCGAAAAGGCAGTAAGGGTTGAGTTTTTTGGCGATGAGATAGACCGCATATGCGAAATAGATATAGTAACGGGCGAGATTACCGCCATGAGAACATATACCGCAATCTTCCCCGCATCGCACTATGCCACAACAAGCGAAAAGATGAAAAGAGCAATCGGAACAATAAGCGATGAGCTTACCGAGAGACTGTCGGAATTAAAGGCAGAGGGTAAGCTCTTGGAAATGCAGAGACTTGAGCAGAGGACAAACTATGACCTCGAGATGATGCAGGAGATAGGCTTCTGTCAGGGTATAGAAAACTACTCAAGGCATATAAGCGGAAGAGAGGCCGGAAGTGCACCGTATACACTCATAGACTATATGCCCGATGACTTTCTTCTTGTAATTGATGAATCACATGTTACAATTCCTCAGGTAAGGGCGATGTATGCAGGAGACCGCTCCCGAAAGACAACACTTGTCGATTACGGATTCCGTCTGCCGTCTGCTTTTGACAACAGACCGCTCAACTTTGAAGAATTTGAAAGTAAAATAAATCAGGTGGTATTTGTATCTGCCACCCCCGCAGAGTATGAAAAAGAACATTCCTCCAAGGTTGTAGAGCAGGTTATAAGACCCACAGGACTTGTAGACCCCGAGGTAATTGTCCGCCCCGTATCGGGACAGGTGGACGACCTGGTCGGAGTGATAAACGAGGTAACGGAAAAAAATCAAAGAGTTCTTGTTACAACCCTCACAAAAAAGATGGCAGAATCGCTTACGGACTATCTGCACGATTTAGGCATAAGGGTCAAGTATCTTCACAGCGATGTCGAAACCATAGAGCGAATGGAAATCATAAGGGATTTGAGGCTCGGGGTTTTTGATGTCCTTGTGGGAATAAACCTATTGAGAGAGGGTCTTGATATTCCCGAGGTCAGCGTTGTTGCCATACTC
>JAZREC010000075.1:0-2372 GCA_045660605.1 Clostridia bacterium | reverse complement strand
GCACTCACTTTTTGTGGGTGCTTTTATTATGTTTATACACAGTCTCCCCTTGCTTCCCTGTGGTTGTGTTAAACATAGTTTAACACAATCGAAACTAAAAATATGCCACCGGCATATTTTCTTTACGTTCCGACAGTTCACGAAAAGTGGGTGCTTTTTCATTTGAAATCTTACAACACTAGCATAACAGCAAGAAGAATTGCAAGGAATGAGAAGTTTATAACAGAAAACATAATTATGTACTGTTTGGTTTTTTCGGGGTTATGGAGAGTGTACTCTCTGAATGTGATAAGGCTTGCCAGAGATGCAATAAGAGTTCCCACACCGCCGATATTTACGCCGATTAGCAAATCCCTGTAATTGTCGGTAAACTGAGACAGCAGAATTGCAGACGGAACATTGCTTATTACCTGACAGGAAATGGTGCTGAACAGCAGGGTGCTCTTTGAGAGCAAAAACGAAAAGAGCTTTCTTACCGTTTCAATACGAGCCATATTGCCCGAAAAGACAAAGAAGAATACAAATGTCAGAAGAAGCGGATAATCCACCATTGCAAGTGCTCTCCTGTCAACAAACATCAGCACAAGCGGTATGATAATCAGTCCAAGCCAATACGGGACAGTCCTGAATACAATTGCTATCGACAATGCAAAAAGAATCGAATATATAAGCGTTCTGCCCTTTCTTATCGGCATAGGCTTGTCCTCGAGGCTGAGGGGTTTGTTCTCTATAAAAAGACAACAAACGGTAATCATTACAACTGCTATAACAAACGGAAGAAGCATAATACTTACAAACTCGCCGTTTGGTATATTAAATCTTGTATATAGGTACAAATTCTGCGGATTTCCAAAGGGTGTAAGCATACCGCCGAGATTTGCAGAGATATTCTGCATAATAAAAGTAAATGCCATATACTTTTTGTTATCCGTGCTTTCGAGTACGAAGTATCCGAGCGGCAGAAATGTGATTAGTGCGATATCGTTAGCAATAAGCATACAGCCGATAAAGGTTATATACACAAGTGCAAGAATTGCGTATCGGGTGCTCCTAAAAACCTTGACAATATTCTGTGCAAGAATATAGAAAAAGTTAATGTTCTTAAAAGCACAAACAACTGCCAGAACACAAAACAGACAGGATAGTGTCTTTAGGTCAAAATATCCCATATACTCCCTGTCGGGCGGTACGATAAAGCATGTAATTACTGCCGCTGTAAATGCTATAAACATAACGGCATTTTGTCTTATATAGTATGATATTTTATTCATTTGTGTCAGACCTCTAAAGTGAGTTCAACAGGACAATGGTCAGACCCCATTATTCCTGTGTGGATTTTGGCATCCAAGAGCTTTGAGTTAAGGTCATCGGATGCGAGGAAGTAGTCTATACGCCACCCTGCATTCTTTGCCCTTGCGCTGAATCTGTATGACCACCACGAATATATATCGGTCATATCGGGATAGAAATAACGGAATGTATCTGTAAATCCCGCCTCCTTGAGCGTACGGAATTTTTCTCTTTCTTCATCTGTAAATCCTGCATTATGCCTGTTGGTTTTTGGATTTTTGAGGTCTATTTCTTCTGCGGCAACATTTAAGTCTCCGCACACTATGACAGATTTTTTATCCTTTAGAGAGCAAAGATAACCCCTGAAGGCATCTTCCCACTCCATGCGGTAGCCAAGTCTCTTGAGCTCGTTCTGAGAATTTGGGGTATATACACACACAAAGTAAAAATTATCAAATTCCAGAGTAATTACTCTTCCCTCTGTGTCATGCTCTGCTATGCCTATTCCGTATGACACGCTCACCGGTTCTTCCTTTGTAAAAACCGCTGTCCCCGAATAGCCTTTTTTCTCGGCATAGTTCCAATACTGAAAATATCCTGAGGTCTCTAAATCTATCTGACCCTCCTGAAGCTTGGTTTCCTGCACGCAGAAAATATCTGCATTAAGTGATGAAAACACCTCATAAAAATTTTTACCGCACACAGCTCTTAAGCCGTTGACATTCCACGAAATAAACTTTTTCACTTTTTTCCTCCAAAATCAATGCTATAAATATTATTTTATCACTCTTTCACATTGATAAGATGAAAAGCGACTTGTATAAACAAGTCGCTTTTCATGGTGCGGCTGAAGGGACTTGAACCCCCACGGTTTCCCGCCAGAACCTAAATCTGGTGCGTCTGCCAATTCCGCCACAGCCGCAGATGTTTTTTTAATTCTTTAATATTTTATCATATGTTGTGTCTGTTGTCAATCACTTTCTGGGCTAATTTGTGATATGTTTTTTCATAGAAAAATTGACATTTGACCGCAGTGGATGTATAATAAAAAGGCATTCACTTTTGTTAATGGTTTTATGTTT
>JAZREC010000074.1:0-5139 GCA_045660605.1 Clostridia bacterium | reverse complement strand
GAATTCTCGATATGTCAAAAATGACTCGATATGTGCTTCGCACTCGATATGTTGCTAACGCAACGAGAAAAACGGAGGAAGAAAAATGCTTTTTTCAAGCACAATATTTATATATATATTTCTGCCCATGGTGCTTTTTGGCTACTATGTACTTCTTCGCCCCTGGAGATGGGCACAGAATGTCTTTCTGTTTGTTACCAGTATGCTTTTCTATGCATGGGGCGAGCCTCATTTTGCACTCATAATGCTTGCATCCGTTTTTGTAAACTGGATTTTCGGAATATGGGTAAACTTTCATAGACAAAGAGGAATGATAAAATCTGCAAGGCTTGTTATAGCTCTTGATTGTATTTTCAATCTTGGGCTTCTGTTTGTGTTTAAGTATCTTAGCTTTGCATCATCTGTTTTGTGCGGATGGGGCTTTGCGGTAGAGGAGTATTCCATTGCACTTCCAATAGGTATATCGTTCTTTACCTTTCAGGCTATGAGCTATGTTATTGATGTATACAGGGGCAGGGGAGATGTGCAGAAAAATATACTCAATGTAGGTCTTTATATAGCCTTTTTCCCTCAGCTTATTGCAGGTCCGATTGTCCGTTACGAAACTGTGGCGGAGGAAATTAAAAACCGCAGGGAGACACTTTCGGATTTCGCTGACGGCTTCTCACGCTTTATTCTCGGTATGGGCAAAAAGATACTTCTTGCCAACGGCTTTGCAATTCTTGCGGACAAGGCGTTTGGCATCGGCTCTGTCTCTCTGGGACTATCCTTTGGCATGGCGTGGCTCGGTGCAATATCATATACCATGCAGATTTTCTTTGACTTCTCGGGCTACAGCGACATGGCAATAGGTCTTGGCAGGATGTTTGGATTTCATTTTCTGGAAAACTTCGATTACCCCTACATATCCTCGTCAATTACGGAATTCTGGCGCAGATGGCACATATCTCTGGGCACATGGTTCCGCGACTATGTATATATCCCGCTTGGCGGAAGCAGAGTAAAGACAAAGACCCGTCTTGTTATTAACCTCTTTGTTGTGTGGCTGCTCACGGGCATATGGCATGGCGCTGAGTGGAGCTTTGTTGTGTGGGGACTTATGTATTTTGCGCTTCTTTGTATTGAAAAGCTTACAGGAAAGACATATAGAATTTTCGGACACATTTACACCCTGTTTTTTGTTGTTGTGGGTTGGGTGCTGTTCCGTGCAGACGATATGGGAAGTGCCTTCAAGTATCTTGAAGCGATGTTTTCAATCGGAAATATAGCCTTTGACGGAATGTTTTGGGGATACTTTTTGCAGAATATCCCTCTGCTTATTTTCGGAATAGCAGGTTCTGTCCCACTCGTTCCAAAAATAAATGCATATATTTCAAAATTCAAAATATATCCCCTGCTTCGTGTTACTGCATATCTCTCTATCCTTGTGCTTTGCCTCGCAAGTCTTGTAACAAGCTCGTACAATCCGTTTATATATTTTAATTTCTGATGGTGGCAATATGAAAAAGAGTAATTTAATTTTATTTATACTTTCCATTTGTATAATACTTTCGGGTCTTTTCTCGTCCGGATTTATAAAGGGTGCAGAGGAGCTTGCAGACCGCTTTGCTTTGCAGACGCAGAACTTTGGACTTGTATCCGCCTTTGAGGACTTTACAAAGGGGGCGGAGAAGCTTACAACGGAGAGGCTTTCCTACCGCAATCTTCTTGTTGATACAAGCTCTGTTTATATGAGGCTTATGAATACAAAGGTCGTGGAAAAAAGCGATTCAACTGTAGTCAGAACAAATTCGGGATATCTTGCCAACCCAAGAGGAAAGATACCCCTTTCTCAAATTGAAGACGGTGCAAAAAAGGTCAAAGAGCTTATGAATGCATCAATAGATAACGGCGCAGAGTTTCTCTATGTAATGGCACCCAGTAAGGGCGGTCAGCTTGAGTTTCCGCCAAATGTCAGGGATTACACCGACGAAAACTGTAATAACCTCCTTTCCTCGCTAAAAAAACATAATGTCTCTGTGCTAAACCTTATTGAAGCCAAGGAAAGTCAGGGAATAACCGATGAGGAAATGTTTTTTGCCACAGACCACCATTGGAGACCCGAGTACGGACTTTGGGCGGTTGGTGAGATTTTTGATGAGCTTGAGAGACGGTATGGATTTTCGTATGACAAGTCGGTTACAGACCCTAAGTCCTATAATACCAAAACACTTGAAAACTGGTTCCTCGGCTCTCAGGGCAAGAAGGTTGGAAGATACTTTGCAGACGATGGAACAGACGATATAGATATCATCACACCCAAATTCAAGACAAGCCTTAAGGAAATACAACCCATGAAAAACTCTGTCCGCGAAGGAAGCTTTGAAAACACCGTAATGTATATGGGCAATGTGGACAAAAGAGATTTGTATGCTCTTAACCCATATGCCTCATACAGCGGAGGGGATTTCAGAGAGCAGATTATAGAAAACAGCTTAAATACCGACGGCAAAAAAATTCTTCTCATAAGGGATTCCTTTGGTTGCGCAGTCTCTCCGTTTATGTCCTTGGGGGTTTCCGCGCTTCATGTAGCAGATGTGCGGGACGGCGGGTACTATATCGGCGAGAAGCTGAATGTGTTTGAATATATAGAGGAAACAGACCCCGATTATGTAATCATACTGTATAATGGAATGTCCGATAACAAAAGTTTGTACGATTTTCGATAAAAATTTTCATTTTATGTTTGCAAATGACACAAAATGTGTTATACTATATATTGGTGTGCTTTTGTATGCCACAGATTATTGCGGTGAGGTAAATTTTTATGGGCAAAATCGGTTTTGATAATCAAAAATATCTGACAATGCAATCGGAGCAAATCCGAAAGCGTATAGAGTATTTCGGAGGCAAGCTGTATCTTGAATTCGGCGGTAAGCTGTTTGATGATTTTCATGCATCAAGAGTTCTCCCCGGCTTTGAACCCGACAGCAAAATCCATATGCTCAGACAGCTCAAGGACGATGCAGAGATAGTAATAACAATCAACTCGGAGGATATAGAGGCAAACAAAATACGAGGCGACCTTGGTATTACATACGATGAAGATGTTTTGAGACTCATAGATACCTTCCGCGAGATGGACCTTTATGTAGGAAGCGTTGTTCTTACAAGATACAACAGCCAGCCGAGAGCCAATGCATTTTTAAAACAGCTTACGGCTCTGGGTATAAGAAACTATTGTCACTATACAATAGCGGGGTATCCGTCGGATATAGCGCACATAGTAAGCGATGAGGGTCTTGGCAAGAATGATTATATAGAAACAACCCGTTCTCTTATAGTTGTTACCGCACCCGGTCCGGGAAGCGGTAAGATGGCTACATGCTTAAGCCAGCTTTACCACGACCACAAGAGAGGCATTACCGCAGGCTATGCCAAGTTCGAAACCTTCCCTGTATGGAATATCGGACTTAAACACCCCGTCAACCTCGCATACGAAGCCGCAACCGCAGACCTCAACGATGTCAATATGATAGACCCATTCCATCTGGAAGCATACGGCGAGACAGCCGTTAACTATAACAGAGATGTGGAGATATTTCCCGTACTCAATACCATATTCAAGCGTATACAGGGTACATCTCCCTACAGCTCACCTACGGATATGGGCGTAAACATGGCAGGCAACTGCATTATAGATGATGAAGCGTGCTGTCACGCATCAAGACTGGAGATACTAAGAAGATATTATACCGCATGTGTCAACAGATATTGCGGTAAGGGTGATGATACAGAAGTCCTCAAGCTCGAGATACTTATGAATCAGGCAGGAGTTACACCTGATATATGTCCCGCGGTTTCCGCATCGCTTACCAAAGCCAAGAGCACAGGAAGTCCCGCAGGAGCAATCGTGCTTCCCGACGGCTCGGTAGTTACAGGAAGAACATCGGATACTCTGGGCGCCGCATCTGCACTTCTTATGAATGCACTCAAGCACCTGGCAGGGATAGACAGCAGTAAGGATTTGATATCCTCAAGAGTACTTGAGCCTATATGTGCACTCAAGACAGGCAATTTGAAGCATAAGAACCCCAGACTTCATACAGACGAGGTTCTTATAGCGCTTACAATATCAGCAATCGACAATCCCGATGCAAGAGCCGCAAAGGAACAGCTCTCAAATCTTAAGGGAAGCGATGCACACTTCTCTGTAATACTCAATGAGTCCGACGAGATGCTTCTCAGAAGACTCGGAATAAATGTAAGCTGTGAAGCACACTACGAAAACAAAAGATTATATCACAAATAGGGAATGTAAAAAATGTACAGACCGTTAAGCATAGAAACAACGGAAACCGCATGAAAATGCGGTTTCCGTTGTTTCTATGACACTTAACTCTGGACTATTTCTTACATCCCCTCGAAAATTACCATAATTTGTAAACAAATTATAAAAATACAAAATCCGTATTGAATTTGCATATGATAATGTGATACAATAAGATGGTATATTACGAAAATGAGGTACACAGAATGAAATTATGTTCAATATGCAAAAAAAATCCCGCTGTGGTATTTGTGTCCCGCAGTGACGGAAGCAAAATGATAAATGAGGGCTATTGCCTGCCCTGTGCCATAAAGAATAATATAACTCCCGTAAACCAGCTTGCAGACCAGTTCGGCATAGAGCCGTCGGAGATAGAAAGCATGGTTTCGGGGCTTAATGAATTTTTGGAAAGCGGAGACTTCAACGAAGCGTTTGAGGACCTTATGGGCGGAGGCAATCTTATGATGCCCGTAGCACAGAATGATGATGACGGCGAAAGAATACCCATTAAGGATAATAATATAAAAAAAGGCATCAAAAATCAGCAGAAAAAGAAAAAATGCCTTAACAATTTCGGTGTAAACCTTACCGAAAAGGCAAAACAGTCGCTTCTCGACAGAGTTATCGGCAGGGAAAAGGAAATCGAAAGAGCAATACAGATACTCAACCGTCGTCAGAAGAATAATCCCGTTCTTCTCGGTGCTCCCGGTGTAGGCAAGACCGCCGTAGCAGAGGGAATTGCCCAAAGGATAGCAGACGGCGATGTTCCCGAGAGACTGCAGAATGCACAGGTATATCTTCTTGATATGTCGGGCATAGTTGCAGGAACG
>JAZREC010000073.1:0-2684 GCA_045660605.1 Clostridia bacterium | reverse complement strand
TGGCATATCTTTACCACCAAAGGTAGTATAAAAAGTAGTAAATATGAAAAAATCTTCAAATTTACTACTTGATATATTTCACGACTTTCCAGCTTTTTAGGGTGTTTTCTTAACTTCTGCAAATAGATTTCTTGAAATTGGTAGTATGCCGTACTACTCGTACTACTTGCAAAATCAGGCCGTTTTAACCAGTTTCAGACCCATTTCCTTTTGAGAGAACTGCAACTGCATCCGTTCTAATTCTTCCCAAGCGTCTTGCAGACCCAGATGGGTATATGTGTCCATGGTGATGCTGATTTCAGAATGGCCCATCAAATACTGCAGAGTCTTAGGGTTCATACCGCTCTTTGCCATATTTGTACAATAGGTGTGACGGCATACATGCGGGGTGATTTTCGGAAGCTCGTCCTTGTAGATTTTGTTGTACTTCTGCAAAGCATGCTGAAAATACTTTTCCCAATGCATTGCCACCATCGGGCGGTCATCCTTGTCAAAGAACAGGAAGCCTGAATAGCCATCAATCGTCGGCTCAACAGCATACGATTTTCTGTTCTTCAAAATCCTCTGAAAACAAGCATATACATCATCTTCCATCGGCAAGGTTCTGGTGCCCGCATTGGTTTTTGTGGACTCTATGTACTTAGTGCCATCACTCTTTCGTTGAAGCTGATGGTCAATGCGAATAGTCCTGCTTTTCATATCCAGGCTACCTACTGTCAAACCAACGAACTCCGAAATTCGCATACCAGTATGAAACAGGATATACATAGCATCGTGATACTTGCTGTAATGCTTGTCCTCTCTCACAAAAGTCAGGAACTTCCGCATCTGGTCTCTGGAAATGGCTTCTCTTGTAATAGAGTCGTTGATAATGACTTTTGCAAGTTCAAAATCAAAGGGGTTCTTGCGAATGAAGTCATCTTCAACAGCCAAAGCAAAGGCAGGACGAAGAACACCTCTAATACTATGAATGGAGCTGTAACTCCGACCATCCTCTTTCTGTAACTTAATCAGGAACAGCTTGGCATCGGAATGGTGAATTTTCTTGATAGGTAAGTAAGCAAAGGCTTCCTTTTCCAAGATGTTTACCACCGTTTTATAGCCAGCTTCCGTAGTTACCTTGACACCAGTTTTGGTTGCAATGTACCGCTTGACCAATTCCAGCACGGTCATTTCACTACCCTGAACATCAATTCCATCCACCATATCCTTTTGGAGCTGCCGAATTTTCTCCCGCAAGGAAGGTCCATCTTTCTTTCCAGCGGGAAGCTTGTCGGTAGGCTCCAGCTTCCAGGAATACAGGAAATGGGGTTTATGGAGAATGTCATAATACTTGTAGATGTATCTACCCGTTTTCTTGTCTTGACTTTCGCCATTTCTCAAAATTCTATTTTTGCTATCTCTTCTTTTTTCGCTCATATTCTTAACTTCCTTTCTTTTAGTTAGAAAGCCCCGAACATGACATACAAACATTATATCATATGTTGGGGCTTATTTCATCATAATTTTTAGATTGCTGTGGCATCGTTGAGGAATGCTTCAAACTTCTGCCGCTTAATCATGGATTTCACACCAATTTGGATAAAAAGCCCCAAATGATTGTAGTCTACAATCATACTCCGCAACTTCTTTTCGCCAATACCAAAATAGGCGGCTGCCTCGGTTACGGTCAAGGCATACTTTTCGCAAATTCTTACTTCATTACATTCATTTGTACTCACTTTCATTTTAATCAATCTCACTTTCTACAAACAGAAAACCGTGGTAGAAAAGTCCAACAATAGCTGGATTTACTACCACGGTTAAATCGTGAGATTGCTGCCACCAATAATGGGGCTATATATCAATAACGGCAAAGTGCCTATAATGAAGCAATATAAATAGTAAACTCAAATATCGTATCGACCTCCTTTTTCGGAATGTATTTGGCATGACCGCCATGGTATCTGTCCGACCGCATAATTCTCCTTGTGCTCCTTAAACACCACGGCCCAGACAGGGTGCATAGAGTATGGATGCAGACCATACTTTTCTGCTACGATTATTTTGTTTGTAGATAGAGTGTATCATAAAATTTGATATTTGTCAATAGTAAATTCAGCAAAATACACAATTTTCTGATATTATCAAAGTGATATTATCAAGCACATTGTACAAAAGTACTGAATTTCAAGGGTTTTTACAGGTTTAACCGACTTGTTCAGGCGGCACATTCTTCCCTTAGTTGCAGCAATGCTTCCTCTATCGCCTCGATTGGTAGCATTTGAGTCTTTCGTTCTGGGCGACGGGCATTTTTCCAATGGTTCTCCGTGAATACATTGCCCGTGTTGTTGTGTGCATTGATGTATTCCAGCTTGTCCTTTGTGGTTTCGCAACGGTCCAGCGGTTCGATTTTGAGTATGTTATGCCGATAACCGATAATGCAAGACATGAGTATTGACCAGTCAGTATCGGTTACTCGGTTCTTAGAACCCGCTGGGCATTTTGCCTTTACAAAGAACTTCTTCCATTGGGCAGTTGTACGAAGTACCTCGCAGCCGCTTTTGATGGTTCGGTATTTCTCGTACTCGGCAATGCTATCAAAAGCTTCCGTATCGAAGCAGGCCATTTCATAATAGCCTGGGAGAGCATCGGCAGCGGTTGTATAGTTGCCGCTTTCGGCATCTACCCAGACGGAGCGGAGT
>JAZREC010000072.1:0-22064 GCA_045660605.1 Clostridia bacterium | reverse complement strand
AACATTTGTGGTGAGCTTCATAAATACTATTGTGGGATTGATATTCTGATGGAAGAAATTATATTTAAGACAGATAGCTTTGAGGGTCCGCTTGACCTTCTTGAGCATCTTATAAAAAAGAACAAGCTTGATATATGCACTGTGTCGCTTATAGAAATAACCGACCAGTACATACAGCACATAAATCAGATGGAAGAGATGAATCTGGAAATATCGGCAGACTTTCTGCTCGTTGCTTCCAATCTCTTATACATCAAGTCCAAGGCACTTCTTCCCAAGCATGATGAAGAAGATGACAGCGAGGAAATAGCTTCAAACCTCACCGAAGCACTCAGGGAAAGAGCAAGAATGAAAATTATATCCGAGAGACTTCGCACCATGCAGTATGACGGCACCTTCCGCTACTTTAAGGAAGAGGAAAAGATAGAAAAGCCCAGAGAAATGCCAAAGCCCCAAAACCTTGATGTAAATAAGCTCTACAGTGCATTTATGACTGTGCTTGAAAAGACCGAAAGGCGTGCTCCGCCTCCCAAATCCAACTTTACGGGAATTGTGGGCAGAGAGCCTGTTTCCGTAAGGGAAAAAGCGGGAACGCTTATACACAGACTGAAAAAAGATAAAAAAATCAGATTTGAAAGTATATTTGAAAACGCATCGCACAAGAATGAGGTTGTGGCACTTTTCCTTGCAATACTTGAGCTTATGAAGCTCAATCAAATTCTTGCATATGAGGAAGATGACAAAATTCTCATCCGTCTGGGTGACGATGCAAGCGAAAATACGGAAGAAATATTGTCAAATATCGGCGGTGACCAATAAAATGAACAGAAAACCAAAAGCAATACTTGAGGGAATACTTTTTGCCATGGGCGAAGCAGTACCTGTAAGCAGAATTGCATCGGTTATGGAAATGACCGAAAAACAAACGGAAAAAATCCTTGGCGAGATGGAAGAGGAATACAACTCCTCTCCCGAGCGAGGCATACATCTTATACGCCTTGAGGACAGCTGGCAGCTTTGCACCAAAAGAGACTACTATGACTATATACACCGTCTCAAAGAGAAGGCACGCAGAGCGGCACTTACAAATGCAGGACTTGAGGTCCTGTCGGTTGTAGCATACAACCAGCCTGTTACAAGAAGCAGTATAGAATTTATACGCGGTGTCAACAGCGACGGACCTCTTAATAACCTTGTCGCTTCGGGTCTTGTAAGAGAAGTGGGAAGACTTGATGCTCCGGGAAGACCCATACTTTTCGGAACAACAGAGGACTTTCTCAGGTGTTTTAACCTCTCATCGCTTTCGGAGCTTCCCGATATCGATAAAGAGTACAGCTTTGAGGGTACGGGCGGTCTGCTCGGAAGTATGCCCATTCAGAGCGATGAAGCAGACGAAAATCAAATGTCAATAGACTTTGAAATTGAGCGTGAAGATATGGGACAAACCTCCATGCTTTTATCGGAATGAGGAACAAGGTATGTATTTTTTGTATGCAGTAATTGCCCTTATTATTGTAATTACAGCTTTTATACTCTTTGCAAAAATTAAAATAATTTTTGAATATAAAAAATATCCCGGTGAAAAACTATATACTGATATACGCGTATCATACGGATTTATTAAACTGGATAAGCTTGTATCAAAATCCATATCAAAGGCATCGGAGAAAAAATCAGATAGTTCAAAAAATAAGGATATGACACTTATAAAGAAAATTAAATCCTATACCCAAACCTTTCGTATACTCAAAACCGTATACTCAAAAAACAGATGGTTTATACGAAAAAGATTATTGATTGACCCCCTCAAATTCCACCTCAAATTCGGCTTCGGTGATGCGGCGGCTACAGGAATAATGACAGGTGCAATAAACGCCATGCTCTACTGGATGCTCTCTTTTCTTGACCGTATAGGTACGGTAAGAAACCACTATTTTGAGGTAGTTCCCGTATTTGAAAGCCGGGGATTTGCATCGGAGGCAAGGGGAAGTATAACACTCAGAATGATAAATATACTCACCATAGCCGTGAGACTATATTTAACATACAAAAAAACAATTAAATCAAATAAATAAAAAGGCGGCGATATTATGGAAAAACACCCCATCGAAGGCTTAATGAGCGAAGCAATGGAACATATCAAACAAATGGTAGATGTTAACACAATAGTCGGAAATCCCGTAACAACCCCAGACGGCACTACAATAATTCCGATATCAAGAGTTGCATTCGGCTTCGGTGCAGGCGGAAGCGAATTCAGTCCCGCACCCGATACAACAAAGGATTCTCAAGCACTTTTCGGAGGCGGTTCGGGCGGAGGCGTAAGCATCAACCCTGTTGCATTTCTTGTGGTAAACAGCGAGCAGATTAAGCTTCTTCCTGTCTCCAAGACATCTACAACTGCAGACAAGATTATAGATCTTGTTCCCGAGCTTATTACAAAGTTCAACAAGATTGCCAATGAATTTATTGACAAAAAGCAAAGCAAGAATGAAGATACGAGTAATACAGAAGTAGAACTATTATAAAAACAAAGCCATCAAAATTACGTTTAGAATTTTGATGGCTTTGTTTTATTTTATACTTCCGTCGGGATTAAACAACGGTAACTTTTCCAGATAAATTATATCTTTCTTTTCTGCGGCATCGCCCTCGGCAAGAACAGCCATCTTGCCTGCAATAATTCCTCCGCATTTTTCACAGAGAATTTCCAGACATCTAAGAGACTCGCCTGTGCTTATAACATCGTCCACTATAAGAACTCTCTTGCCCCTAAGTGCATCCGCAGCCTTGTCATCAAGATACAAAACCTGAGGATGTGCTGTAGTTATTGAATTAACCTCTGCACTTATTACATTGTGCATATAAACCTTTGTTCCCTTGCGTGCTATAATATAATTGTCAGCACCTGTCTGTCTTGCCATCTCATATATAAGAGGTATACTCTTACATTCTGCGGTAAGCATGATATCAAACTCGGGGGCTTTTTTAATAAGCTCTGTTGCCGCCGCCTTGGTTATCTCTACATCTCCGAACATTATAAATGCGGCTATGTACAGGTCATCGGTAACCTTGCACAAGGGCAGACTTCTCTCTAAACCTGCAATTTTCATTTTATAATCCATTACTACTCACTCCTTATTATTTCAAAACATAAGCCAGGTTGTACTGCTGTCTGTTTTTAATGTATCTATTCCGAACAAATATAAAATCTGTCCTATCTTCTTATCCTTCATAAACTCATCCATCGAGCCTCGGTAATATCTCATATCGAGAAGATATATGTTCTTGTAATTATATGCAAGAAACGGTGCCATATTCTGTGCAAAGGAATCTCTTATTACAAGAATATTTCCGCCTGATGCATGTGGATTGTTTATCCTTACATATCCGTGGTTACCGTCAAGGAATACGGGATACATATCCTTTTTCTTAAGATGCTTCTCAAAAAACAAGGTGTCATGGTTTTCCTTATCATCAAGAGTTACTGTTATATCGTCAAGATGCAAATCCCAGATTTCAATATCCTCGCCGTCGGTAAGCCAGAAACCGCTTCCCGAATAGGTTGTTCCCTTAAACCCACCGAATTTCCTTATGTCATAGTCTTCTTTCTTTGGACACAAGGCGGAAACAAACGAGCAGTACTCACTATAAAGTCTGTATGTGCCCTCACTTGTCAGGTGATGGTCTGTACGGTAATACACCTGCTTGCCGTCCGTATAAGAGTCGTAAAGTATTCCTCTTGTATCTATAAAGTTTATGCTCGGTGTAAGAGAGCTTGCCTTTTCAAAAAGCCTGTCATCATCATACTCCCCTGCAAATGACGGAAGTCTGTCCTCCATAATATATCCTGCAGACGGCACAATCATAAGATATGATTTAATTCCGCTCTCCCTGGTAAAGTTCTCAATACAGTTCATATTTTTTGTAAAGTTATCTATTTTATCCTCTTTGGGTGCATTTATTAGATAATCTCCCTTTGCCTTATATATATCGGAAAGAGAATTCCTACCAATAAGATATGAATAGTATGAGTTAACCCCCACAAAGAAATCCCTCAGCGGAAGCTGATCTCCCAGATATGTCTCAAGCTCCTTCATATAGTCTCCCGAAAGGACACTTTCTATTGAAAAAGAGGGCGGACACTTAAGCATTCTCTTTTCATTTTCGGAATATGTTTTGTGAGGAGGAATAACCGCGATAAGTCCCATAACAGATATTACTGTCACAAACAAAACAGGTAATAAATATTTCTTTATCTTCTTCATATCCTGCCACCTCAAAAACGGAAATACAAGAACGGATTATAGGTCTCTGTAATAAGGCTTGCCATACAAAGAACAAATCCCAAAATACATAACAAAATTTCTGCTGTATAAAGCCTATGCTTAATCTTTACTGTTCCCCACAGTGCTGCAAAAAGCGGGGTGCCCGCCACAATTCCTACCGCAATAGTAGGTATCCATGGCATGAGGCTTACTGCTTCTCCGCCGCTTATTGTGAACATTACGGTCAGATAGTCAAATGCCGACTTAAAATCGGGGCTTGCAAAGAATATCCAGCCAATAATAACGATAACAAGTGTGTATATATGTTGCAAGGTCTTGGGGGATTTTTTAAGAAGCTTTCCGTATACAAGCTTTTCAAAAAGAAGCAGTATTCCGTAATAAACACCCCATGCAACAAAGTTCCATGCGGCACCGTGCCACAAGCCTGTGAGTGCCCATACCACAAGTATATTAAATATCTGCCTTGCTTTACTGCATCTGTTTCCGCCAAGCGGTATATATACATAATCCTTAAACCATGTACTCAGGGATATATGCCATCTCCGCCAGAATTCCGTTATGCTTCGGGAAATATAGGGATAGCTGAAGTTGATACAGAAATCAAATCCAAGCATTTTTCCAAGACCCCTCGCCATATCCGAATATCCCGCAAAGTCAAAATATATCTGCAGAGAATATCCGATTGCACCAATCCAGGCACCGAGTGTACCGTAAAAATGAACATCGGCAGAAATACTGTTCCATATTATGCCAAACTGATTGGCAAGAAGCACCTTTTTTGAGAGGCCTATTATAAAAAGCCTTACACCGTTGGAAAACATCTCCCATGAGACATGTCTCTCTCTTATCTTGCGTTCTACATCAGTATATCTTACAATCGGACCTGCAATAAGCTGTGGAAAAAGGGATATATATGCCGCAAAGTCAATAAAGCTTTTTGTACTTCGGCAGTCTCCTCTGTATACATCTATTACATATGACATAGCCTGGAAGGTGTAGAATGAAATACCGATAGGAAGCAGGATATTTACAATCGGAAGACCTTCAAATACAGGTATAATTCTCAAAGTGTCAAGTATGAGCGAGGTATACTTAAAAAATCCGAGTGCTCCTAAATTTATAATCACGCACAGGATAAGAAGAAATTTCTTCATCCTGTACGAGATGTTTCTGTCAAGAAATAATGCAAACCCGTAGTTAACAATTATCGAAAAGAGCATAAGAAGAACATATACAGGCTCTCCGTATGCGTAGAAAATTAGGTTTGCAAAAAGCAAAAATGCGTTTCTGTATTTCTGCGGAAGCAAAAAGTTAACTGTTATTACTATGGGCAAAAACAAAAGTAAAAAAACCAGACTCGAAAATACCATTATTATAATCTCCGATTTATTGTATTGAAAATGAAGCGGGGACGGTCATCCGTCCCATTTTTAATCAGTTATATTTATAGTATACAGAATTCATAACCGCGTAATCGGGCGAAAGGAACATTGATATTCTGTTGCCTCTTCTCTCCACCTTACATTTCTGTGCAAGTGCATAATTCTCGGCATCATAGCCCTTTGACTGCTCGACAAATGCGGAATGCTTTGCCTTAAGAAGCTCCTCTGCTCTTTGTGCACCCGCTTCGTCCTTTGCCTCAACCATTACAACCTCATGGGGAAATGTACCTGCCATGACAACAAAGCCTGCCGCATCCTTAACATCCGATGCATCTATTCCGTAAAGAGAGCATATTGCGGATGCATCAAGGTCCATCGCACCGTCTGAGTTAACCGCATTCTTTATTTCGCCAAGTATCTCCAAGAGAGATGCCGACGGCTTTGAAACAGGCTTTTCGGAAGTTTCCTCTTCCTTTTTTTCTTCCTCTTTTTCTTCCGTTTTATCTTCCTCGGGCTGTTTTTCATCCTCTTGGGGTACTTCTTCCTCTTGTTTCTGTTTTTCTTCGGTTCTTGTTATATTTGCTATTTTCTTTTCTTCCTTATCCCTGCAGCCTGATACTGCCAAAGCAAGAATAAGAACTATAGCTAAAATCATTAAAATCTTTTTCATAATTTTCCCTTTCATTAAATATTGGGTGCATGTGTTCTCAAATAATCTATCCAAGCCTTATCTGCCTCAAAGCTGAAATGTATTCCCATACTTTTCGGGTCGCTGCAATACTCATCTTTAAGATTGCCCTTCTTGTCAACTACCGCCTCTGTAACATTGACATAGAACCAGCCCCTCTTCTCGGCAAGCTCAAGCATTCTTCTGTTATATTCATTTATAATGCTGTTATTCAGCTTTGCACTTTTGATTGGGCTATCCTCGGTCATAGGTGTTACGGACTGAAGAATAATCCTTGCATCAGGAGACTTTGCCGAAATTTTGTCTATAAGGTTAACCATGTCATTAACGCAGTCGTCAAGTCCGAATGACAGACTGTTTACACCGAGCATTATATATACCTTTCTGGCTCCGCTTGCCTTGACCGCGTCCTCAACGGTCATCTTTGTACCCTTATATACAGGGTGCTTTGACTCGTCGGAAACAGGCCAGTGAGCATTTAAGGGACTCAGGCTTCCTGCACAAAGGAAGGTTGCATCTCCGAGTGCCTTTGTTGATGCACAATAATACTGCAGAGACATCGAAACAGAGTCGCCGACAAATGCCGCATCGCTGAAATATGACAAATCCACACTCTCGCTCTCACCCACATACGCGTGGTGGTTACGAAGCAAAAAGTACTGTCTGTATTCATCATAAAGTCCAAGGTATACACCGTCTGTTGTATCTGCCAGTTCCGCGCTGTCATCAATCGGTGTTGTCATTGCAGACATAACAGCCGAAACCATCTTGCAAAGCTCTGCTCTTGTAATCGGGTCATAAGGTCTGAAATTTCCCATACCGTCGCCCGTAACAATACCTGCAAGTCTTGCCGCAACAACATGCGAGCGTGCAAAATCCCTTATGGTAAGGCTGTCTTCAAAGGGGTCCTGAGTTCCGACCTTTTTGAGTTTTATCTGCTCACGATTGACAAATCTCATAACCATAGTACAAAGCTCGTCTCTTGCCGCCTGACCCTTGGGGTTAAAGGTGTTTTCGCTGTTACCCTTGACTACGCCGTTTGCATAGCCCCAACAAACAGCTTCGTATATCTCGCCGTCATCCTTGACATCCTCAAAGGGAATTTCTCTCTTAAAATTGTCCTCATCGGCAAAAAGCTTATGCAATCTGTAAAAAAGAAGCACAATTTCTTCTCTTGACGCGGGCGTCTCGCCCTGAAACTCGCTGCTGCTATCTAAAATTCCTGCACTGTAAAGAGAATATACCGAATCAAAATACCAGTTATCCTCCGCCACATCCTTATAAGGCATGAGCGGGGATTCGTCTGACTTTATAAAAGTTGCAGAGAGCATAACACTCAAAGCAACACAAAAAACTACTATATATCTTATGTATCTGCTAAAGTTCAAAATGTATCACCATATTTCTATTATTTTCGACTATAATATTGTACCATACAAGCATTAGCGTGTCAATGAAATCTGTAACAACTTTTTAAGAAATTTTTAAATTTTTTTATACAAAAAACGTGCTGTAAATTCACAACACCTTTTTGTCTTCACAATCTTATTAAATTCTATAAAAATTATATTTATCCAAGGGCACAGAGCCCGATGAAAGCTCCAGAGGATTTTCTCCAAAGTCTGCAGGGGCATTTGTTCCTCTGGGAGCTATAAGGTTTTCCATAAGCACATATCTTACGCAGTCGTATATGTGGTCTTCTCCCGAAGAGTCGATATCCTCCACATTGACGCTGTCGTATATAAGTGCAGGAATGGTTCTTATAAAGTTGACACAGTTTTCGAAGACATACATCATGGGAAATCCCTCATTATCAAAGCTCAGTCTGTAATGAAACTGCATCTTGCCCGCAAGCCGTTCGTTGTCTCCGTAGTCAAAAAACACACCCTCCTTGGCAAACATATCCGCTATGCTTTCGCCCG
The DNA here is from genome assembly GCA_045660605.1 of Clostridia bacterium. Taxonomy (GTDB): domain Bacteria; phylum Bacillota; class Clostridia; order UMGS1810; family UMGS1810; genus RGIG8748. Next base: position 13,783 of record JAZREC010000072.1, on the reverse strand, counting down.
TTTCTGCCTTTGCTATGGCAGGGTCGGCTATGCCTCTTATCTTACGCCCCTTGAGATTGGGATGCTCCCTCTCCATCTCCTTGATTTTCTGGGCTATTACATCGGGAGTAAACCTCACTCCTTCGTTCGGTGTTCCCGTACATCCGTAAAGCTCGGCTATTACATAGGCTCTGCCGTCACCGTCCAGAGCAATCCATTCCGTTGCAAAAGGACGGGAATATCCAAAGTCAAAGCCTCTGTAAATACGCCAGCTCTTAGGTATAAGAAAGGGCTTTATGACATGGGTGTTTCTTCTGTCAAGATAACGCGAGGGGTCATTTTTCCATTCGGTAAACACCTGTCCTGCAAAGCTGTCCCAATCGCCGTAGAGAAGTGCTTTCTTTTCTTTTTCGGGAAGAAGCGACAGGTTTGCAAGGTAGTTGGGGTCATTTTTGAGAAGCTCGCCGTTGTCAAAAACGGTAGACGGCACAAAAATCCTGTGCCTTGCCATCTCTATAACCCTGCCGTCGGGATCTGTTACCGACATGCTTGTTTTGATTGGTGTAAGCGGCGGAGCGGCAGTTATAAACCTCTCCTTTACCCAACTGTGTCCTATTCCGCCGGGGTTGGTTGTTGCTCTTATATAGCACCTTGTACCCTCCCCCGAGGGACGGTTTCTGGAAAACATATAGGAATACTCGTCCCATGTAAAGTGTGTAAGCTCGTCAAATGCAATAAAATCATACCTTTTTCCCTGATAGTTAATTCTATCCTTGGTATGCTGCATTGCACCAAAGTAAATTTTTGCACCCGAGGGAAACCTCCAGAAGTGCTTGCCGTCATTATATACAGCCTTTGGATATGCCCTGCTGTAAAGCTCTCTGCTTCTGTCAATAAGCTCAGAAAGCTGAGGATAGGTTTTTCTGAGTATGAGTGCTCTGTAATGGCCTATATGCACCTGTCTCAGTGCCTCTGTAAGAAGCGCATCCGACTTACCGCCGCCTGCCGCTCCTCCGTACAGAGCTTCATACTCTCCCCTGGATTGAAATACCGCCTGCTTTGCCTGCGGGGTCCATATTGTTTTTTTATTCATAGCTCAAATCATCGCAGCCTTCCAGAACATCACTGAGCATTATAATACCGCTTTCCTCCTCCGATACACTCTCGCCCGACATACTGAGGTGAATATCCTTGATATCCTTAAGGGTGGAAACAAGCTGTTTTAATCCCATCTTGTCTATCATTCCCTCTATTATCTGGATATCCTCCTTTTCCTCAACTACTTCATTTATAGGCTTTTTGGTATCGTAATCGTATTCAACAGTTTTTGTCTTTTCTTTGTTTTTGACAATGCAACGGTCAAGCTCTGTGATTGATTTTTCTATTTTATCCAGAAGTCTGTCGCTTATCTTAAGAATTCTGTCTTCTCTGGATAAGGCTGTGTCCTCTGAGGCGGTTTTTTCGCGGTGCCATCCTTCGTTTGCAGCTACCTTGGCAAGACTTCCATACTTTACATCGTACTTTTGGCACAAATCCCTGTAACTCAGGGAGGAACTGAGATAGTCCTCCCTTATTGTATTCCAGTCTGTCATACACTCATTGCCAATCAGAGATTAGCCTCTGCCTTAAGTGCATCGTTCTGAAGCTTTGTCTGATACTCTATTGCAAAGCTTGCCTGCTTTTCGCTGTTCATAAGAACCTCGGCATACTTTCGGGGTATTTCTACTTCGACACCTCTGGGAACAAGCATTCCTACACCGTTTACAGCTACAAAGACATCGTCCTTGTATCTGCCGGTATCCTTGAAAAGCTTGACTTTTACTTTTTCATTATAATATTTTTTTACGTCAAACTTCCCTTTTTTCTCTGTTTTCTGCATGGTTTTTGTTGTTTTTTCCGCCATTTACATTCATCCTTTCAAATTAGTTCTGACCGCTTTCAAAGGTGGAAGCACTCTCCATACGAATGAGATAGTTATCCACAAGAAGCTCTGCAACCTTTGTACCCTTCCAACCTGCAGTTGCTCTCTGGTTAAGGGGGTCAGCTGTACCGCCTGAACCAAGCTGTTTTACAATATGCTCAAGACCGCCGCCTGTAACCTCTGTTACTCCGTATGCATTTGCACCGAAGATAAGAGTAGAATAAACATCTCTTCCATTTAAGCCTGCTTCTGTACTGCAAATAACAGTATTATTATCAATGTCAAAGGGAAGATGTTCCGGACACGAATCTCTGTCAATAAAGAGAACCTGTCCATCAGCGGCGACACCGCAAATCACACAAGTAAACACAGAGTCATCCGGATCATTACCGACGGTATTAAATACCTGAACTCGTTTTCCGACAAGAGAAACCGCCTGTTCAATACTAAGAGTTCCTTCGGGAACAGCAAAAATATGCTCACTGGTTTTTCCCGCTATAGGCTCCGGCACGCTGTCAATAGACATAATATCATATGAATATAAACGGAAGCTTTTGATACCGGGTGCAACATCATCTGCATGGAATATTTTACTCTCTGTGCTTTCCACAAATCTTACGCCTGCAAGCTTACCGATTTCACCATTGAATATGTTTACGGAATCTGCATATTTATTTACATCTATCCACTCAGGATCTCTCATAAGGTCATACGCCACATCAGGATGGATAATTGCTACATATCCGCCGTCAATTCTCGGTGTGTTCTGTGACTTAAGAAATCTTGCTGCCTTATAGATATCGTCAACGGTAAGCTTTGCTTTTTCGCCAAGATTACATCTGCCGCTGACACCGCCTGCATACATTACATTAGTACCGGAGTTAAGCACTTCTCTTGTAACTGTATCAAGGGTACTGCCTGCCTGACTTCCGAGAAGTCTTGTGGTCTCTACAAGAGTATTGTCAACACTTGTGAGCATAAGCATGTCCGAAAGTGTCACATAGAAACCGTACTGAGACACCTCTGCTGTAACATTAGTTACAGAAAGGCTTCCGCCATCGGGAGTTACACCCTCGCACAGAGGCTTTGATGCCTTGCTAAAGGGTATAAACTTACGGAAATTGATTGTCTTTCCTCCATTTGCGGGAATGGGATGTTTCTGACCGAACTGGTCATGAACAAGATTGGGTACAGCATTATCTATAAGATAATCGCTGTAATAGGTTTTCATTTCTGCGCTGAGTCCGTTTGTTGTATTCGGATTCATATCGTGTACTGTATTTTCTGCCATTAAAATTCCTCCTTCTTTCAAAAGGTAATTCTCTCACCTCTTGCTGCCCTTCTGGCTATCTCCTCTCTCTCCTTTGCCGAGAGCGAAGAAACATTGTTTTTAATTATTGCGGAGCTTGCGGAGGAAAGACCGTTTTCAGCAGGTCTCTGTGCTCTTTGTCTTATGGCTTCTGCCGTTCTTTTTTCTGCTTCTTTTGCGGCTTCCTGTGCGGCTTTTGACACAAGCTCTGCATGATGCACCACCTCATATGCAGTCCTTACATCTATGCCGTTTTGCAAAAGAGATACAAAGGACGGATTTTTCGCCTCCGAAAAGATATCAAATTCGGGATAGCTTTCCCTGAGACTCTGACTCTCGTCATACCAATGCTTTACAGCCATATTTGCTCTGTCGGCGGCTTCCTGCTCTGCCCTTATACGGTAGAAGCTTCTGTTCTCTCTTTCAAGACGCGTTATGTACTTATAATCCTCTATGCTCATTCCCCGCTTGTCAGCTTCCGCTGCAAGATAAGCATTGTCGGATTCTATGGCGTCCATAAGAGCCTCGGCATCGCCGTCAGCTACATTATAGCGTTCGTAGAGCATTTGTGCTATACGGCTGTTATCCTCATTGCGCTGTCTCTTTTCTCTGGTCTCCCTGAATCTCCGATAAAGATTTTCTTTAACTCTTTCCTCGTAAAACTCCTTGTAGTCACCTTTGATAAGATTTTCAAATTCCTTTCTCATCTCGGCGCGGTCTGCCTTAGCTTTTGCCTCCTCATGCTCTGTGCCTGATACACTCTTATCATCGATGTTGTCCGTATGTGCACTCTGAGCGCTGAGTGTGCTCACTGCGGCAGTTTCGGGATTGGCGATATCCCCTGTTTCCTCTGCCTTGATTTGTGCATCAGTTGATGCAATTACATTTGTTTCGTTTTCCATTTTTTCTCCTTTCGTCTTTCCGAAGTGTCAGCATGTCTGCAGTCTTTCCTGCGTGTCACCTGCTGTAACTTAATTATAAACCATTTTGTGTACAGTTTTCGCCTACTGTTTTTAAATAAAACAAACCCCTTTCAATCCCAGTAATTAACTGGGGTTGAAAAGGGTCAATGCGTCTTTTTGGCATGCGTATTAAATTTTAAATCTTGTGTCGTTTATAAACATTGGACTAAACTGCTCTACTCCAAATCTCCCCGCAAACATACTGCACTTGCACATAAATACATAGTACACATTCCTTCCGCAGTATCTCAGGGTTTCAAAGTTGCCCTGACCTTTGGATATTATGACATCGGCATTTTCAAAGATTTCCCGGGTATCTTGGGGCATTCTGCGTATTATGGTTCCTGCAACCCCTGTGCCGTTAGAATAAATTCCCGAAAGCAAATCAATACCGACTGCCCTCGCATCCTCTGCCGTAATGTCATTGAGGACGGGGGCACCCCTTACGATAACATCTGTTTTAAGATTGGGATACAGCTTGTTTATTGTTCTTATAAGAAGCTTGTCAAAGACAATTTCTCCGCAGTTGTCTGCAAGAAGCACCGCAGTTTTTGAATTAGAAAGCTCTTTTTCAAAATTCTCAAATTCCGCTTTGTCTATCTGTATATCGTGTGATGCATCTATCATAGAGCGGAGCTTATCCTCGTCAACGCTGTTCATAGCACCGAAATCTATATAATTTCCTGTCATAGAATATTTTATAGCTTCCATAAGAGGATTTTCGGATTTACATATTCTGCTGTATATGTCTTCTTCCATAGATAAGATAAGATTATTGAAATGTCTCTTTATACGGCTGTAATCCTTTTGCTTACCGAACATTTTTTCAGACAGAAGATTTATCCTCTCGACTATCTCGGGTGCACTTGATGTAACGGGAGTATCTTTGATTATCCCGAGAACACCTTTTACAAATTCAATTCTCTGCTCATAGGGAGTATCTTTGGGATAGTCTCTTGCAAATTTGTCTATGACACAATGTATACATTTTTCTTCAAGTCTTATATGCTCCATAATATTTCGCCTTTATTTTATAAGCTTGATATACTGCTCGTCATATGCCTTCTGGAAGCCGTCTGCGCTTGGCTCATATCTTTTCACCTCAAAGGAATCTGCAATTATCTTTCTTGCTTCCTTAAGGTCTTTGATTTCGCCTGCTGCAATAAGCTGTACTGCAACATTTCCTGCTGCGGTAGCCTCTATCGGGCCTGCGATTACGGGAGTTCCTGTTGCATCTGCAGTCATCTGGCAAAGAAGATTTGCCTGTGTTCCGCCACCTACCATGTGAATTGCCTTGAAGTCGCTTCCTGTGCAGTTTTTAAGGTTTTCAAAGGTGTACTTATACTTCATTGCAAGGCTCTCATAAATACAACGAACTATCTCGCCGTCTGTTTCGGGAACCGCCTGACCTGTTCTCTTACAGTAATCCTTAATTCTCTGTATCTGATTGCCCGGGGTTACAAAAACAGGGTCATCGGGATCTATAAAGCACTTAAAAGGCTCTGCCTCTATTGCCATTTTTTCCATATCGGAGAAGCTGTATTCCTTGCCGTCTCTCCTGAACTGACGGCGTGTTTCCTGAATAACCCACAGACCTATGATATTCTTAAGAAATCTTGTGGTATTGTTATAGCCTGTCTCGTTTGTAATATCCATCATTGCAGATGTTTCGTTGATACAGGGAGACTTAAGCTCTGTTCCGAAAAGGCTCCATGTACCGCAGGAAATATACACAAAGCTGTCCTCTGATGCAGGTACAGCCGCAACAGCACTTGCGGTATCGTGACCTGCAACAGCTATTACATCCTTTGGCTCTATGCCTATTTCTTCGCATATTTCACTTTTGAGAACGCCCACCTTTGTGCCTGCGTCAACAAGCTCGGGGAAGAGACTTCTCTTAAGTCCGACCTTGTCTATAAGCTCAAAGTTCCATTCCTTTGTATAAGGGTCAAGAAGTGCCGATGTGGACGCCTCGCTCTTTTCTGCATAAATTCTTCCTGTAAGAAGATAGCTGAAAAGCTCGGGCATCATAACAAACTTATCCGCAATGCCGTATACATCGCTCTCCTGCTCCATGTGAGCAAAAAGCTGATATATTGTATTGAAGTTCATAGCCTGAATTCCCGAAGAAGCATAAAGCTCCTTGTCGGATATAATTTCTCTTATTTTTTCAGGAATACCGCTTGTTCTTACGTCTCTGTAATTATAGGGGTTTGCAAGAATTTTGCCGTTTTTTGCAACAAGCGCATAGTCAACGCCCCATGTATCTACACCTATAGAGCTGAAGTCAACATCCTTAACCTTGCGGATACCCTGCTTAACCTCGTGAAAAAGTCTGGGCAAATCCCAGTAAAATCCACCGTTAATACTTACAGGCTCATTTTCGAAGCGATGAACCTCCTCGAGAACGAGTTTTCCGTTTTCAAGACTGCCAAGTATCGCTCGTCCGCTTGATGCTCCAAAATCAAAAGCAAGTACTTTCATAATTATTTCCTCCATAAACATTCAAATATTTTTATTAATTATTTTAAAAACTGAAACAATCGGTCAGGGAAGTTTACGGTCATACCATCAACCTTTATTTGCCCCCTAAAGCAAACCTGGATAAAATGATGAAAGGGTATTTTCGGGTGCATATTCTCTTGCACCTCTATGAGCATAATTTATCATATTTTTCTCCGCTAATTCATATAACATTGGCAGTTACAGAATACGAAACCGTCTGTATATTATTTGCATCAAATGCACTAACAGTAATTTTCACTTTCTGTCCCTTGTATGCCGAAAAGTCAACATTTACCGAGTATGGTATTGAGTATGCTGTTGCAAGATACACATCATTGACATAGTAATTGACATAAGCCGTATCATTTGACGGTGTTACTATATAGCTGCAAAGCTCCGTTTGTTCTGCTTTTATATTCACGTTATTTCCAACCTCATAGTAATCATAGCTATAAGGTGTCTCGGGGTTTACAACATACAGGTCAGAAGAAATGCCTTCCTTATACCCTGCAAGGTATGAGGAATTGTTCGACAGAGAGAATTTTTGTCTGTCCCTGTCTGAATCAAATATAAAGCTTAGCTTTACATTTGGATACTTAATAGGGAGATATGTATAAAAATCCTTTATCTGTGCCGATGCAAACGGAGTTATGTCTGCATAGGTATCATAATCCATATACGAAGCTCCGCCCTCTGCAATAATTATTGGCTTTTTGTGTCCGTAAAGCGAATAAATTACATCAAGCTGATTACTCCATCTGCTTCTGTCAACTCCTGCACCGAGAGGGTCAGTTACAGGCTGATGCATCATATATGATGATATTCCTACATAATCAACATATTCATCCCCCGGATAATAATCATCCATAGTATCTGACGGATAGAAGTTCGGCGCCCATATAACAGGAACAGATGGTGCATATTTATGAAAAATATCTGCTACAATTCTAAACTTTTCTTTATATAGATTTACATCTGTTGTATACCAGCTTGATGTTGTATCATTCATTTCTCCCGCAAATCTAAGCATCATTCTGCATCCGCTTTTCTGCATGTTTTTTGCAAGAGTTTCGAGATATCCGTCACTGCCGTTGACGCTCCAAAGTCCATTGTGGGGTTCAAGAGCAATCTGCATAATTTTATTTTTTGACTTTGCTATTTCTATATGGCTGTTGTAGTGAGAAATGTCGCTGCCGTACGGAAGATACAGCAAATATGCAGAGACATCCTTTCCTATAAGATTTGGAAATGTGTCCATATAGAACTTGTTCGGAGAATACGGATCATAGATATTACCGTCTCCCTCTGCGTACGCACCAAGCATTACACCGCCTTTGGGCTCGTGAGCTTTACCGAAGTTAATTCTTCCTCCCATAGTGTTATCGGAAGTTTTAACATAAATCTGCGCACTTGTCTTTATAAGCTTGGAACGCCGCTGTGCATCAATTCTGCTTTCTTCCATGCCCGAAGCATGACTCCAGTAATATGCCTCCCTCTTAAAGCAAGATGAGGCTTTGGAATAATCCTTAAGGTTTGAGTAACATTCTCCAAGATGCTTGTAAAGCATTGCATTGCTTGCGGCATCATTTTTCTTAATAAAAAGCGATGAAACTGAACAAATCTTATTTATTGCATCGTTATAATTACCTGCCGATTTCTGCGCCAGTGCCTCTGTCCAGACAGGCCAATAATTTGTTGTTACGGAAGGAGTATTTTCTATACTGTTAATAATATAATCACTGCCGGGACTTGTGACAATAACATTTCCGTCCCAATCCACAACAGCACCAAAAGCCTCCAGTACTGCTCTTATCGGCAAATATATTCTTCCGCCTCTCTCTACCGCTGCCGCATCGTTTGCTATCTTAACATTATTTCTGTAAATATAATTTTCGCCCAATTTGCAACGGACGGTTGTTGTGTCCTTTCTTACAATTGCAGTTTGTGCAGAACCCTCCCACTCAACTTCAGCACCAAAGCTTTCCATTGTAGCTCTAAGCGGAACAAGGGTTCTGCCTCCTGTTGTAAACGGATATCCGACAGAATCGTTAAAATTCACTTTGACACCGTCAATAAAAACATCTGTACTTGCATATGAGGTGGTGCAAATCATTGAAAGCACAATTGCGCTCATCAAAAATATGCTTATAAATTTTTTCATTTATATACACCTCACCAATATAATCTTTATTTTAAACATCATACCACAGTTTTAATAAATTTTCAATATTTTCCTTAGCTTTATCTCAAAAAAATATTTATATTTCCCCATGTCATAATTTTACAATTTTCTCCTATGGCGGTGTGTTAAAATAAATAATAATTCAAGCAAAAAGGTGATGATAAAAATAAATACTGTATATATCGACATATTGTTCGGTGTGAACTTTGCCATAAACATCAGCCTCATACTTTGTACGGGCTACATAGCAAAAAGAAAGTCGTCTAATCTCCGTCTGTTTGCATCTGCGGGTATCGGTGCACTTTATTCCTGCTTCATATTCATATTTAATATTGATGCTCTGTTTTCTCTCGGCATGCGTATAGCTGTGGCGTGTCTTATGATGGTGACAGCATTCGGAACATGCAAAATCTTTCCTTTTGCAAAGCTTGTTTTATCCTTTCTCGGAACTACGCTTGCACTCGGAATGCTGATGCTGAGCGTTCTTTACTTTTCGCCCGTTGGGATACGCCTTGGCGGAGTTATCCAAAACGGAGTGTTTTACTTTCATATCCCCATTCGCTATATGCTTCTTTGCTCTGTCGGGGTATATGTACTTATATATTTTGGTGAAAAGCTTATTAAAAAATCATCGGCAAGGAGTTTTGCACGGGTCACCGTAAAGCGTCTTGACAAAATCGTAGAGCTCAGGGCTCTTATTGATACGGGTAACATGCTCAAAGACCCCATATCGGGAAAAAAGGTTCTTATTGCCGAGGCAGATAAGCTGTCGCCTCTGTTTGACTTTGACATAGAAAATATATTTTCCGATGACACTCTGCCAGACGAACTTCCTGAGGGCTTTCGGCTGATACCGTTTTCTTCAATCGGCAAGCAAAACGGCATGATGATGGCTTTTGTGCCCGACACCGTAACCGTAGAAAGCTCCCCACAAAATGACATTATCACCGCAGTATTTAACGGAAGCCTGTCGCAAAGCGGTGATTATGATGCACTGATTGCCCCTGATATCGGATTAGAAAGGATGAAAGTAATTGATTAAGGAAAGACTTTTGACCATACTGCAGAAATTTCTGTTTACGGATATTCACTACATAGGCGGAGCATCGTCGCTCCCTCCACCGCTCACCAAGGAGGAAGAGGACGAACTTATAGATAAATTCCGTCTGGACCCAAAAAGCGTCCGTACAGAGCTTATTGAGAGAAATTTACGCCTTGTTGTCTATATTTCAAAAAAGTTTGAAAACACAGGTATAAATATAGAAGACCTTATAAGCATAGGAACAATAGGTCTTATAAAAGCAATAAACACCTTTAACCCCGACAAGAATATCAAGCTTGCAACCTATGCATCGAGGTGTATAGAAAACGAAATCCTGATGTATCTTAGAAAAAACAACGGCAGAAAAACCGAAATATCCATCGACGAGCCTCTTAATGTTGACTGGGACGGCAACGAGCTTTTGCTGTCCGATATACTCGGAACAGACAACGATATAATACATCAGAACATAGAAAATCAGGTTGACAAAGAGCTTCTTTCCATAGCGATGCAAACCCTTACAGAAAGAGAGCGGAACATAATGGAGCTGAGGTTCGGAATAAAATGCCCCTCATCAAAAACACAAAAGGAGGTTGCAGACCTCCTCGGAATAAGCCAGTCATATATATCCCGACTTGAAAAGAAAATTATATCCCGTCTCAAAAAGGAAATATCCAAGCTGGTATAAACAAAAGAAATTCGGTAAATAATGTAAATATAACAAGCCGAAAGGAAGAGATACATGCCCGACAAAAAAATGAATGTTTTAACCCAACTTCTGTGCGTATTCCAAAAGAAAAGACCCGTCTGCGACGATATAGTAACCGCCGCAGACAAGGTCATAGAAGAATATATTTACTGCAAAAACAAGCTGATACATCAAAAATACCGTGTCCAAAACAAAAAAGAAAGTATCGTGCTGTCCGCAATGCTTATATCTGTTGCAGGTGTAATTGTTTTGCTGTATCTTATGCTTGCACCGTAGCTCCGTCGGACAAAAGAGACAGGATTTTTACAGGTATAATCTGTCCGCTTATATCCTCCTTGGAGGAAAAGTGCACCTTGGCATAGTTTGTCATATGCCCCTCGTAAATTCCTTTGGAAACCTCCCTCTCAAAAAGCACATCATATGTCTTGCCGACAAGGTCAGAAAGATATTTTTTTCTGCTTTTTTCCACACACTCTATCATAAGAGCACTTCTCTCGTCCTTGACCGCACTCGGTATCTGGCAGGGCATTTTGTCAGCCTTTGTACCCTTGCGGTTGGAGTACGAAAAAACATGTGCATCTGCAAAATCAATTTTTTCCACAAAAGCAAGCGAGCTTTCAAAGTCCTCCTGAGTTTCACCAGGGAAGCCCACCATTACATCTGTAGCTATTGCAGGATTTTCAAAATATTTTCTTATAAGCCTCACACTCTCGGCATACTGAGAGGTGGTATACTTTCTGTTCATAGCCTTAAGAGTGCTGTCGCATCCGCTCTGAAGTGCTATATGAAAGTGATTGCAGACCTTTGGTATAAGCGATATTTCCCTTACAAAATCCTCCGTAAGAATTCTCGGCTCAAGAGAACCCAGACGAACTCTTTCTATACCGCTCACCTCCGACGCAGCCCTTACGGCATCAAGAAGCGTAGCATCTCCCAGGTCTTTGCCGTATGACGAAAGGTGTATTCCTGTAAGCACCACCTCGCGGAAACCGTTTTTCGAAAGCTCCTCGATTTCTTCTCTTATGTTTTGGAGACTTCTGCTTCTGACAGGTCCTCTTGCATACGGAATTATACAGTATGTGCAAAATTCTGTACATCCGTCCTCAATTTTAACAAAAGCTCTGGTCTTGGAATCATAAGAATTAACCTTAATTTCCTCATAACTGCGGTTCTTCATGGCATCGCCTACCGCAACTTTAGCTTCGCTCATGCCGAGTGCCTCTTCGCAGTATTCAACTATACGGCTTCTCTCGGAGGTACCCAGAACAAGACCTACACCATCTATGCTCTTTGCCTTTTCGGGAGATACCTGCGAATAGCATCCCACCACGGCAACAAGGGCATCGGGATTTTGCTTAATTGCACGGCGTATCATCTGTCTTGATTTGCGGTCTCCCATACCTGTAACAGTACATGTATTTATAATATATATATCGCACTTTGTGTCAAATTCCCTGACCTCATAGCCTGCCTCCTTAAACATATTGGACATGGCCTGAGTCTCATATTGATTTACCTTACAGCCCAATGTGGCAAAAGATACTGTTTTCATATATAAACTCCTTAATTTTATTATGTATTTATTATACACTACTTACAAATTTTTGCAATAGCTTATAAAAATAATTGACTTAGAAAATTTTAGGTAGTATAATAAGATATAATCAAAAATATAATGGAGGCGTTAATTATGACAACTTTTCACATTATGCTCAGCTCAATAAACGATGTAAAAAACTTCGTTAACATTGTTAACAAGTACGAATTTGATATCGACCTCATTTCTGACCGCTATGTAGTGGATGCAAAGTCCATTATGGGGATTTTCAGCCTTGATCTTACAAAGAAGATTACAGTAGAGGTTCACACAGACGACGCTTCGGCATTCGGAGCAGAGCTTGCACCTTTTCTTGCTGACTAATCAAAAGGACAACATTAACAGACGCGGCTGCTGACAGTCGCGTCACTTTTTTGGAGAATATTATGGAGTACACATATAAACCAACCGAATATGAAATTAAACTTATGATTCTGTATACGGCTCATCATCTCAAGGTGGCACTCAGCTATACTATGCTAGACTATGTAATATCCTCCTGTGCAAATGTCAACTACTTCGACATAGGAATATACATAGAGGAGCTTATAAGTACAGAAAATCTCTCCGAGTACGAGGCAGACGGCGAAAGATACTTTTCGCTTACCGATACAGGAGATGAAACACTTGGATTTTTTGAGGGCAATATACCCGGAAGTATCAAGCTTGCTCTTAAGGACAAAATTCTGGAAGTAAACAAAAAGGCAGGTCTCGGAAACAGACTATATGCCGACTATATACCGATAAACCAGAACGAATATACAGTTAAGCTTTCCCTGGAAGAAGGCGGAACCGTAATGCTCGGACTTGAGATGCATGCAGGTCCCAAGGAAAGAGCTAAAGAGATATGTAACTATCTTAAAAATAATACAGAGGAATTTTACAAATTTATAATTGAATTTCTTGAAGAAAAAATCAGCAAATAAGGAGCGCTAATCCCTATGAAACGCGATGCAATCAAAAAGAACATAGGAATATTTATTCTTGCGGTTATGATTATTGCCGTATATAAGACATTTGACAGCATAGGCGTTGTCTTTGGATATATAGGGAGATTTCTTAAGCTTCTTGTACCGATAATTACAGCCTTTGCAATAGCATTTATACTTTTTCCCCTTTGTAAAAAGCTTGAGGATGTCTTTAGGAAATTTAAAATAAAATTTGTATCGTCTCATACAAGAGGCTTTGCAATTGCTACGGTTTATATAGCCTTTTTGGGCCTTACGGCAGGATTTTTTGCAGTTATACTGCCTATGCTTTTTGCAAGCATAACAGACCTTATACAAAATCTTCCGCAAATTATAGAAAAGGTCAGAATTTATCTTTATTCTCTGGATTTCGGCGGATACACTCTCAAAGCGTTTCTTAACAAGATAACCATAGACGAAATCATGGCTGTATTCGACCTTAAAAATGTTCAGACAGTAATAAGCAGTGTCGCAGGATTTTCTAAGGGTATTATAAATGTATTTCTGGCAATAATAATATCAATATATATCCTCTCCGACCGAAACGGTCTGCTTACTACCGCAGACAAAATCATGTATATAAGTCGGATCGTAGCCATGTCGTTCTGT
>JAZREC010000071.1:0-4490 GCA_045660605.1 Clostridia bacterium | reverse complement strand
TTTACTTACAGATGAAGGAAGAAAAGCAACCTGGAAAGTTATCGTGAAAACAACAAAGAAACCGGAAGCGCAGCTTTTAGGATCTGCTATCGGTATGAAGGTTATGAAAGATGTTCCGTATGTTGTTGGACTTGATAAATGGATAGGAACTGAGCTTAACGATTCTGCCACATCATATCTCAAAGACTTTGGTGCGGCAACTGCATCAAACGGAGCGGTTGGTCTTTACCACATTGAAAATCTTACACCTGAAGCCGTAGATTTCGGTGAAAAACTGATTGCAGAGGGCGCAAAGGAATATATCATTGATGATGCAGAACTTGAAAGAGTTCAAAAGAATTATCCCGTAGTATGGAAAAATCCTAATGCAGAGCCGAAGCTTTGTTTTGTGGGATGCCCACATCTGTCACTTCAGCAGCTTAAGGACTGGACAGAAAACGTAGAAAAAGAACTGAAAGCAAATGGCAAGAAAAAAGTGGTTATTCCTACAGTGTTTACTGCAGCTCCTAAAGTGCTTGAAGCATTTGAAAAGACAGAATATGCTCCTCGACTTAAAGCTACGGGAGTTGTAACATCATATATCTGTCCGCTTATGTATATGAACAATCCGCTTTGTAAAAAAATGCCGGTTATCACATCCTCCAATAAACTTCGTACATATACAAGTGCAAAATACTATAAGGATGCAGAAATTCTTAACATTATTTCGGGAGGTAAAAGATAATGAGAACATTTAAAGGCAGGGTTGTTACACCCGGAACAGTTACTGCAGAAGCTTTGGTATCAACTGAAGGATTTAACACACTTGCTTCTTTCCAGATGGCACTTCAGTTTGGGGATAAAGAAGTGAAATGCGGAGATCAGAACAATAAGGATATTCACGGAAAACCTATGATAGGCAAAGCACTTTGTCTTCCTCAGACAATAGGTTCAACAACAGGTGGGCTTGTACTTTACTGTGCTTGTGCTTTGGAAAAGAACCCTGCGTGCATGCTTTTTGCAAATCATATAGATTCGCTTGCAGCTGCAGGTGCAGTTCTTGCTGATGTGTGGGTTGATAATATTTCGATGCCGGTAATAGATTGTCTTGGTGACGATTTTCTGGAATATGTAAAAGACGGTATGGAAATTACAATAAAAGAAAACGGAATTGTAGAGGTAAGGTAAGTAGTATAGATATATGCTGAAAGAGGTTATAATCAAATAACCTCTTTTAGTATTTTGTCATATCAAAATATGATATGCCTTAAACAAAGAAAAGGTCTTTGAAAAACCTTCGTAGACTTTCCAAATCTTCTGTGGTATGTTTGTGTTGCCGAAAGGTAAATACAAAAATCAGGAGATGAAAATTATGAAGAAAAAAGTATTATGCACGGCAATGGCAGTAACCATACTGCTGACACAAACGGCATCGGCAGCACCTTGGCAGATGAGACGAACTCAACTCATATTCGATAGCGAAATCGGGTTCTTTGGAAATGTAACCTTGCAATTCGCATCAGATGGCGGAAGTTTTATCAGGCCAATAACAAAAAGATATGGCGAGAGCATCAGCCTCGAAAGTTATGTCCCAACAAAATACGGATATACATTCAAAGGATGGTTCATCGATCCGAGAACAAAGCAGAATCAGGTGACAACATTTAAATTCACAAAACCCGATGTGCTATATGCGAAATGGGAAAAGAATCCGGCAGAACCCATAAATCCGAATGACGAAATTATGGCAAAGGACACCTGCTACCTCACAGACGAAGAAACTAAAATACGAAATGAAATCATAGAAGAGAAAAATAAAGCCTACATAGACGGATTTGGATATGTGGCACCGAGCAAAACTAAAACTATAGTCGTAGACTCAGACGGTGACATAAATAAAATAGTAGGCACAATGGAATAGAATCTATATAACCAGAGGTTAAGCATAAAATGCATGTTTAACCTCTTTTCTATTGGTTTTATATCAATAAAATTACTATTGTATGTCTTTTGAAATTCTTTGTGAATTTGTTTCGCTTTTTCGCTTGACTTACTCGAACCTTTACAGTATTGTGTGTGTTACAGAAAAAGCGAGGTGATATAAATGGCAAAACGAAGACCTTCAGGAGATGGTATGGTAAGACAGAAAGCTAATGGTGACTGGGAAGGCAGAATCGTAGTCGGACACAAGAAGAATGGCGATCCCATATTCAGATATGCAACCGATAAAAACCAAAAAGACTTCCTGCAAAAATTCAATCAGCTAAAAGAGGAATATCGAGGTGTGGAACTAACCGAGGACAGTAATATGACCGTAAGCGAATGGTTGGATAAATGGCTCACAGAATACCTGCCCGGAACAATCAGACCTCAAACAGTAGAAAGGCATCGAAGAATCGTCAACACATATATCAGACCGCATATCGGCAAAAAGAAGCTTGCCTTCCTGAGTACAAACGAAGTGCAGAGAATGTATGTCAAACTAAAGAAGACGGGCAGAATCAAAGAGCACCCCATGTATGGACACGAACTTGCAGATAACACCATCATAGACATACATGCTACACTACACAGAGCAATGGAGATAGCGGTAAACAATCACCTTATCCCAAAGAATCCTACCAAGAAAACCAAAAGACCGAAGAAAAAGAAAAAAGACCTTCAGGTACTGAACAATGCAGAACTTGACATACTTATGCAAACCATAGATGCAGATGAAGAATGGGGTGACTTCTTCTACCTCGAATTAACCACCGGCTTAAGACGAGGAGAAATATGCGGACTAAGATGGAGAGACTTCGATGAAAAAGAAGGTGTCATAAGAATCAAGACAAGCATATCCCTGCTAAAAGGCGGCGAAATATATGAGGGTGAACCTAAGACGGACGAAAGCAAAAGAAAAATCCTCCTGCCTAAGATAACGGCAGACAGACTCCGAAATAGGAAACGGATATCAGAATGGATATTCCCGAACCTCCTGAATCCAAAGCTACCCATAGCACCGCCTGCAGCATACAGGAAAGCGAAAAGCTTCTTAAGCAAACTGAATCTGCCGAACATATCCTTCCACGACCTCCGACACACCTTCGCAACACATGCGTTAGCAACAGGAGTAGATGCGATAACACTGTCAACAATACTCGGTCACACAAATGCAAGCTTCACAGTAGATACATACACCCATGTGACAGGCGATATGCAAAAAAGAGCATCCGAAATAGTCGGAAGCTTCTTAGACGAAATACTATGAGAGGAGATGATAAAATGGCAAAGAAAAAGAGAAAACCCGGCGAAGGTACGATAAGGCTACGAAAGGATGGTCGATGGGAAGGCAGAATTGTAGTAGACTATGATATAGAGGGCTTGCCCATAACAAAGAATGTCCTTGCCAAAACTGAGAGCGAATGCAATCAAAAGCTTAATGAACTCAAAGAGAAAATCGGCATCACAAGACGGAATCGAGTCAAAAGCAGTATGCCCTTCGGAGAATGGATAGACTTCTGGTATCAATACTACTGCAAGATAGGACTTAAAATAACTACCCAAGAGGGATATGAATCAAGAATATACAAACACATAATACCAAAACTCGGAGATATACCCCTCAATAAACTAACACAGAATGACCTGCAAAAATTCTACACAGACCTCAAGCAGAATGGCAGACTAAGATATGCTGACACCCTCGGCAAAGGACTATCCGACAGATTAGTCAGGAGCTGCCACGCAAACTGCAGAACGGCACTGCAAAGGGCAGTAGATGATGGGCTAATCAAAACAAACCCTGCTGTAGGATGTAAACTGCCACCAAAGAAAGCAAGAGAGATGCAGGTACTAAGTAAGGAAGAACTGAAAAGATTCTTCATACAAGCCAAATATGACGGTTACTACGAAATCTTCATAATGGTACTTGCAACAGGAATGAGACGAGGCGAAGATATGGCACTCAAATGGAAAGACCTAAACTTCGAAACAGGACAGTTAGACATAGGAAGACAAGTTAGCCGAGTAAAGGGCAAACTGATAATAACAGAGCCTAAAACAAAAGACTCCATACGAAGCATAATCCTGCCACCAAATATACTGAACATACTAAAGGAATACAAGAAGACGGTAGATTCAGAGTGGATGTTCCCATCGCCGAGAGTCGAAGGAATGCCAAGAGATCCATCGGCGGTATATCACCAGATGCAAGTGGTATTAGAACGAGCTGAATGCAAAAAGGTAAGATTCCACGACCTCCGCCACACCTTCGCAACCAGATCGGTAGGAAACGGAATGGACATCAAGACACTATCCACCATACTCGGACATATATCAAGCAAAACAACCATAGACATATACCTGCACAGTACAGACGAAATGAAAAAGAATGCCGCAGACAAGATTAACGCACGATTCAGCATGGGAAAAGCCACAGATGAGAATGTACAAGCAGATAGTGAACAAACACCGCAGGAGACAAAATTCGAGCCTAAAAAGGGCAAAATGCGAAAACAAGGCACGGGATG
>JAZREC010000070.1:0-5468 GCA_045660605.1 Clostridia bacterium | reverse complement strand
CCAAAATCTATCCAAAAATACTTGATTTGGAGGTCGAAGAATTTTAAGATTATCAAAAATTGTTATTATTAAGCCAAAATTCTCGCTAATCCTGACGGATTTGCGAGAATTTTGGTGCAAATAAGAGCGATTTTTGTATCTTAAAATCGGAGTTTGAATAATCCTCCAATGGCTATTCGATTATTGTATCTTGTAGGGGACGGTCTTCGTGCCGTCCCGTTTTTGCAGGATATCGGGGAGTAAGCTCCTGCAAAGATTTCTTCCTCGGCTAAGTCCCATATACATAAGCACATAAACAGCCGTCTGCACCACAGGCGAGCCAAAGCCATAGGCTATGACTGCACTCATAAAAGGCACAATCAAAAGCTCATAGATATTTAACCGTATTCCTGCACTGCGGCATGCCTTGCCGATACTTAATGTCAAATTAAAAATTTCGCTCATATACAGCATTGCGATATAGCACACAGGACCGATTTTCGGAAGCACTGCAAAGATAAAGCCTATTCGCAGGGCAGAGTCAAAAATATTGTATCTCAGGCTTGCGTTTTGCAGATTGAGACCCTTTAATATACTGTCTGCAACAGTATCAAGATACATGGGAACTGCAAGAAGAGAAACCATAAAAAGATACGAAGATGCTCTCGGGTCTTTGAAAAAGCTCTCTGAAATAACCCTGTGATGCTTAAAAAGCATAAGTGCAATAAAGAATGCAAACATCGTTGTGGTACTGAAGCTTATCCCGGCAACATGGCGTATACCCATTACCCTGCCCTTTGAATTCATTTCGCTCATTTCAGGCACGAGCATGGACGAGAAAGCTCCGATAAAAACCGTCGGGAACAGAAGTATCGGCATAGCCATGGCTTTTATGACTCCATATTCGCCTATGGCATCCCGACACCCGAATGCCTCAAACTGCATCGGTATCATTAAATTTTCGATTGCAACAAGAGCCGTACGGAGATACGAGCCCAGAGCGATGGGAACACAAATACCCAAAATGCTTCCGAATGATGCATTTCGGTTTATGGAAGTGCCTTTGTTCATAGAGATTTTTGCTAAAACCGTATCAAATACAAATGCACACACATTTGAGATGCAGCATCCCCACACAAGACACATATAACTGCTTTTTGCATCCAGTTTTCCCACAAGCACAATGGCGGTAAGTATGCACACTGCCTCTTCGAGGAGAGAGCTTATTGTGATTATTACAGCTTTTCTCTTTGCAATAAAATATCCCCTGTAAACAGATGATGCACCCATGCAGGGCAGAGCAAATGCGAGAATACGCATGGCTTTTGCGGTGTCTCCTGAGTGTATGAATTTTTCGCAAAGAAGGGGAGAGGCAAAGAAGAAAACACAAAATGCCAGGAGCGAACATACCGACGATACTGCAAGGCTTTTCCGCACTATGCTTCTTTCGTTTGCTCCGCCCTCGGATACAAGTCTTGTGACCGCAAATCCCGTACCCGATGCGGCAAAGGTTATGCCAAAGGTAAAAACAGAAAATATCATGTGATATATACCCATTGACGATGCACCTAGCCTTGAGGATATGTATATATTCGACGCCATTCCCGCAATTCTTATTATAAGCATGGAAGACGACATTATAAAAACATTTGCAACAAACTGTTTTTTTCGCAAGGATAACACCTCTTTTTTAGATGTATATGCACCAAAGTATTCTTTTTTCCAAAAAATATAAAATAACCGTTTTATTTTTGAGACTAGTATGCTATAATAAGTGTATAGAAAGAAAAAAGGAGCGTAAACAATGAGTTCTGACAAGAAACAGACATTTATGAAGGGTGCACTTATTCTTATGGTTGCCAACATCATAGTCAAGGTTATCGGTGCCGCATTCAAAATACCGCTTACATATCTTCTGGACGAGGAGGGCATGGCTCTCTTTTCTACCAGCTATACTATGTATACATGGCTCTTTATTGTAGCTACTGCAGGAATTCCCGTAGCAATATCGAGAATGATTTCCGAAACAAGAGCCAAGGGTAATACCGGAGAGGTGGAAAGGATATTTTCCGTAAGCTTTTCGCTTCTTCTTGTAATAGGTATTGCAGGAACCACAATTCTTTACTTCGGCTCGGAGCTTTTTGCTTCGCTTCTTGGTAATCCCGATGCCGCTATGGGCATCCGTGCCATAAGCCCTGCGGTGCTCTTTGTATCATTTATGAGTGCCTACAGAGGATATTTTCAGGGTCATCAGGATATGCTTCCGACCGCAGTTTCTGAGGTTACCGAGGCTCTCGGAAAGCTCATTATAGGATTTCTCGCGGCATATCTTCTTATGAAAAAGGGCGTTATATATTCCGCATCAGGTGCGGTTTTCGGTGTTGCGGCAGGCGGACTTCTGGGCTTCCTTACGCTTTTTGCGGCATTTTCGAGAAAAAAGAAGACCAAGTCCCAAAGCACAGGCTTTGTCCGTACAAGAGGCACAATTCTGAGGGAACTTGTAACAATAGCAGTTCCCATAACAATCGGTGCTTCGGTGTTCAGCCTCACAAGTCTCATAGATGTGGCTATGATTATGCACAATCTGTCTGCGTGCGGATTTACCTATACGGAATCAAAGCTTCTTTACGGCTCGTATACAGGTTATGCTGTTCCGCTTTTCAATCTTCCGCCGACGCTTATTTCGTCAATTACAATCAGCCTTGTGCCTGCAATTTCCAGAGCACTTGCAAGGGGCGACAAAAACGGTGCGGTATATACTACGGAAAACAGTATCTTTATCACCATTTTGTTCTCTCTTCCTTGTGCTGTCGGAATGTCCGTTCTTGCAAAGCCTATTCTTGATTTGGTTTACAATAACACCAACGCATCTCAGACACTTTCGGTACTTGCGCTTGCCATTGTGTTTGTGTCGCTTGTCATGGTTACAAATGCAATACTTCAGTCAGCAGGCAAGGAGAGAATTCCTGTTATCAATATGTTAATAGGCGGTGCAGTCAAGATATTTATAAATAACTGGCTTGTCAAAAATCCCGATATTAACATTGTCGGTGCACCGATAGGAACAATATCCTGCTATGCAGTTATACTTATCCTCAATATTATTTGTCTTGTGAGGGTAATTCCTGTAAGATTTTCGTTTTCGAGGTATATTGCAAAGCCTGTTATCGCATCGGCTCTTATGGGTGTATCCGCATACGGAGTGTACGGACTTTGTATGCCTGTGGGAAGCAAGCTTTCTTTGATTTTATCCATAATGTCGGGAGCTGTTATATATCTTTTGGCGCTATTTGCGCTTAAGGTTCCCGACGAGGGACTTCTTATGTCTCTGCCGGGACTTTCAAAGCTTGTGCCGATACTTAAAAAATTAAAACTCATAACGGAGGAAAAATAAATGCGACTTGATAAATATCTCAAGGTGTCACGCCTTATTAAACGCAGAACCGTAGCGTGCGAGGCATGCGAGCAGGGCAAGGTGACCGTAAACGGCAAGGTGGCAAAGCCTTCTGCAAATGTCGATACAGGCGATATAATCGCCATAACCTTTGGGGAAAAAACCGTAACAGTAAGAATAGAAAAAGCCGTAGAGCATGCCCTCAAGGCAGATGCCTCGGATATGTACTCGGTTTTGTAATACAAGCCGTCCTTCCTGCATATATTGTAACAGGAGGCGTGATGGCAATGGAAGAAAAAAGATTACCCAAACAGCAGGGAAGAGAAGCTCTTCACAATATTATTCTGGAAAACCGCAGAAAGCTCAGCGTATCGGGAATAGAAGAGGTAGAAAGCTTTAACGAAGAAGAAATAATCCTTAGAGTTCTGTCGGGAGGGGCACTTATCGTTAAGGGGTATGAGCTTCATATAAACAAGCTCAATGTCGATACAGGAGATGTCAGCATAACGGGAGAGATAACCGCAATGGATTATGTTGAACAGTCGGGCAAGACAAAAGGACCCGGTCTTTTGTCAAGGCTGTTAAGATAACGGCGGTGTAATATGGCGGATATTTCTGTTTCCTCTCAGGTGTTTGTGTTTTTTGCAATGATAGTTCTGGGGGTAATGTGCGGAGCGGTCTTTGATATATTCAGAGGAATAAGACGGATGAAAAAGGTGGCAGGCGGAGTTGTGGCCGTTCAGGATTTGCTTTTCTGGCTGTCGGAGCTTGTATTGGTATATATGGTTACATTCTGGCTTAACTATGCTCAGGTGAGAGCATTTGAGCTTGTTGCACTTGTCATTGGCTCGTTTATATATTTTATGACGGTTTCAAGGTATGTAATAGCATTTGTACACAAAACTGCAAATATCGTATGGAAAGCGGTTGCAGTGATATTAAAGCCCGTCCGCCTGGCATTGGGCTTCCTCGGACAAAAGCTGTCATCGGTTACCACGGGAATTAGACACAAAACAAAACAACTTTTCGCAAAGCTCAAACCAAATGTAAATATAAAACAAAAAATAGCAGAAGTTTTTGACAAAAGGTATAAACTATTAAAAAAAAGAGTAAAATAGTAAAAAACATCTTTACAATTTACTGCGTATGTTATATAATTGTGATGTAATTATTCTGCATACGGAGGTGATTGTGTGAAGAAGAAATCCGGAAAAGGCATTAAAATAGCCATAGTTATCGGGGTGTGCGTATTTGCATTTATGTTTTTTAACAAATATTCTACCCTAAACGGATATCAGAAGGAGATAGACTCTCTTAAATCACAGATTGCCGAGCAGGAAGAGTACGGTAAGGAGCTTGACAAAACCAGCAAGGAATACTCGTCGGACGCTTATATAGAAAAGTATGCGACAAGCCTTGGTCTTGTTAAACCAAACGAAAAGATATTCAGAAACTACAGCGAAAAGAAGTAGTCTCACAGGGGAGGCAGTTTGTAAGGATGCAGGCGGTTGAGGAAGGTAAGATTCTCACAGGTAAGGTAACAGGTATAACCAAATTCGGAGCTTTTGTAGAGCTCGAGGGCGGAGAAACAGGTCTTGTACATATTTCGGAGATATCTCTGAGCTATGTCAACGATATCAATGACCATGTCAAGGTCGGAGACAGCGTTGAAGTTAAGGTTCTGCCGTCAGATAAGAAAGGCAAGATAGGACTGTCCATCAAGCAGGCACTTAAAGAAAAGATGGGTGATTCCTATGCACAGAAGAAACCGTTTAAGAAAAGGGAACAGCGCTCCTTTCGCAGTGCTCCGCCCGATTTCAGTGTTCAGCCTGTAGAGTTCAGCTTTAATACTGCACCCTCGGATGAGCTTTCGTTTGAGGATAAGCTAAGCAGGTTCAAGCAGGCGAGCGACGAGAGAATGCATGATATAAAGCGTTCTTTTGAGTCAAAAAGAGGCACAAGCAGAAAAAATAATAACAATTATTAAAAAATAAATAAAAAATCTCTTGACAAACCGTGCCCAAAGTGGTATTATATTAGGGCACGGTGGTAAGCCGGAGTGGCGGAACTGGCAGACGCACAGGACTTAAAATCC
>JAZREC010000069.1:0-3079 GCA_045660605.1 Clostridia bacterium | reverse complement strand
AGCGAGGTAGTCCTTTTTACAAGCTGTCGCAATATAAAAACAAGAATTTTCAGTATAATGAATGAAATTATAACAAGCGGAATTGCCATTATTGCCCTTAGTGATTTGGATGCAAGAGTGTCTGCAATGGTTTTGTTATTTATTGCTGTAATACTACCGTTGTCTTTTCCTAAACCGAGCACAGATAAATACGGAGCTGATTTTAATATGTCATTTCCTGCATTTCCGATATGCTCTTCTATGCTTTGTGACACATTGGAAAGCATTTTCATACCGTAGTCGGATTCAAAAAATGTATCTCCGAGATATGAGTATATTCCCGTTACTATTGCTATTGAAAAAAGGAAAACCGTAAACGACAAAAGTGTTTGTGCAAAGCCTTTTTTGTATCCCATAAAAACAGAAACAACAACCGTAAAAATCAGTATAAAATCTAAAATCATATAATCACCCTATTTGAGCGGAAGTAATTTTGCTTCCCTTGAACTATTAAGAATGAGTGCACATTTTTTTGTTGCTATAAAAATAACATCTTTGATGTCATATGTTATATCTGCCGAGGAGATATGTTTTCCCTTGATGTTTATAACCTGAATTTGCCTGTCAAGAGTAAGAAGTGCACTTTGATTGCACATATCTATTCCGTGTATTTTTGATGATGTAATATACTCCCCTGCCCTTTTGCCGTTTGTTCTATAGAAAACAACCCTTGAACCTGTGTTTGCAGAATCGTCATCGTTAAATATAAATGCAAAAAGTCCGTCGTCGTATGTGTATTTGTAAAGGCTTTTTCCGTCAAAGTTGTTTTGCCACTTCATTCTTCCCGAGGAAAGATTATAGCATTGCATTTTGGTTTCAAAGAGAGTTATAATTTCTTTTTTTCCTGTCATTATCATACCGCCGGGGACAGAATTATGAAAATCTATTGTGCAGTCGGTTTTGTTTTTTCTGGTGTTGGTAACAACAAGCTTTGAAGAAACATTTTTCTTGTCTGTTACAAGTTCATTAGTAATCAGGGTGTAGTTATTATCGGATAAAAGTGCATATGTTATAAAGCTGTCGGGGTTGTCTCTGTAATACAGCATTTCTCCCTTTGGATTATACACAACAAGCTTGTTTTTGAGACCCGCTTCTTCAAGGAAGAGTATAGTATATCCGTTTTTGTTTACATTACCGAACATTACATTTCCGGGAGTTTTAATTTCCTGTGTTTTATTTCCGTCAGTTACTACGGCCAGTTTATCCTCGTTATAATAAACAAGGACATATTTATCGTTTACCTTTATTGTCGGAGCAGTTTTTGAACCGTTTATTTCCCATTGAAGTTCCTGATTTGTATTAAAGCATGATATTTTTCCGTCTTTTGCCATTACATAGCCTTCTTTATATGCTTCAAAGGCATAGTTGTTGGCACTTGCAAGAGTTATTTTGTCAGTTCTTACTGTATTTGTGGCATGAAAGTTTGCATTTCCGCCTGAAGACACAAATATCCTTATGAAAATAAAAATCAAAAAAATATATATAAAATACTTAAATATTTTTTTACCGTTTGAAGTATTTTTATTTTGTTTTGGAAAATCAATAATTTTCTCATTTGAATTATTATTTTTCAATTCATTCAACACTCCCTAATATTCAACTCTGTATAGTGACAAACCCTGAGGAGGTGCTGTAGGACCTGCTTTGGAGCGGTCTTTTGCACAAATTATTTCCTTTATCCTTTCGGGAGGATATTTAAGCATACCCACATCAGTCAAGGTACCTGTAATTATGCGTACCATATTGTAGAGATAACCGTTTGCTCTGATGTATATTTCTACTTTGCTGTTGTTTGATAAAACAGTTAGGTCATATACAGTCCGTACGGCTGATTTGACTTCGGTTCCGGATGTCATAAATGATGTAAAATCAATTTCACCGATAAGATATTTTGAGGCCTCCTGCATTTTTGATACATCAAGGTCTTTTTTTATTTGCCACTCGTAGTTTCTTGAAAAAACCTCGGGGTTTTTATCGGTGTTAATTATGTATCTGTATGTTTTTGCTTTGGTATCAAACCTTGCGTGAAACTCATCGTCAACTGTTTCACAGCTAAGTGCTTTTATATCATCGGGAAGCTTGTTGTTAAGAACTATCGGAAGTCTGTCTGCAGGAATCGGAAATGCCGTAACAAAAGAGCATGCGTATTCAACTGCATGTACACCTGCATCCGTTCGTGAACACCCGTTTATATGTATATCTTCACCCGTGATAGACGACAGGGCGTCTTCTATAACCTTTTGAACAGTAATTGCCTGTGGCTGAATCTGGTATCCGTGATAGTTAGTACCGTCATATTGTACTTTGAGAAGCAGGTTTCTTTCTGTCATATAATTACTCCGATAAAATAAACAATTACAGCACAAGTAAATACGAATACAAGTGCAAAAGCATCCTTTTTGTTCATGGAAAGTTCTTTTAGTCTTGTCCTGTTTTCTCCGCCTCGGTAGCATCTGCATTCCATTGCAGTTGCCAGCTCATCTGCACGCCTGAAGGAGTTTATAAAAAGCGGTACAAGTATAGGGACAAGAGATTTTGCTCTTTTAATAAGATTTCCGCTTTCAAAGTCTGCACCGCGTGATTTTTGAGCCATTATAATTTTGTCTGTTTCTTCAAGAAGCGTCGGTATAAATCTAAGTGCAATTGTCATCATCATGGCCAGTTCGTGGGCAGGAAGCCCGATTTTTGAAAACGGTTTAAGCAGAGCTTCTATACCGTCAGTCAGTAAAATCGGCGAAGTTGTAAATGTAAGAAGCGATGTAAATGATACCAGCATAATAATCCTTACTGACATTATTACTGCAGAGTATATGCCTTCCTGAGAAATTTTTATAAATTTCCAGTTGACCACATAATTATCACCCGATGTAAGAAACAGGTTAATAATTGCTGTAAAGATAATTAAAATTAAAACAGGCTTAAGTGATTTGAGTATTACTGAAAAACGAATTCTTGAAAGGTATATAACAAGAGCATTTAATGCAATTATAACGGCAAAGCTTAAAGGTGTTTTGCACATGAAGACAACAATAATAAAAAT
>JAZREC010000068.1:0-3433 GCA_045660605.1 Clostridia bacterium | reverse complement strand
ATTATCTATTCTTTCGCATATTTCATTTACCATAAATTTAAGAATTCTGTACGAAAAAAGTGTTATTACCAAAAAAAGTGCAATAAACAAAATCAAGACCATAGAAATTTTGCTTTTTAGAATTTCTGTGTTATGAACGGTTATAAATTCCTTTGTACCAATTGAATTTACTATATACTTTTCGTTTCGTCCAAGTTCAAAATCCTCTATATCCGATATAATCCGCGGTGCATTGCTGTCGCCAAGCAGAAATATCTTACCGTCTACTCCTATTCCTACATAATCAGGCATAAATTCCTTATTTTCCCCTTTGGGTGCATTCCTTCTGAGATTAAGAAGGCGGATTAACTGATTTTGCGAAACCTCTGCTACAACACAGCCGATTTTGACATTTGTTTTGGTATCAAAAAGTGTTCTTACATAAATAAGGCTGTCGTATGAGTTTAATTCCGACTCCTTTGCCTCATTGATAATCCACCCTGATGTCCTGCCCTCCGTAACTGCACTGATTTTTTTTGCAAATTCGGTCTGTCTGTAAAAATCAACAATCTCTGCACTGCTTGTATAAACCGGCTCTTCTCCCTTGAAAATCAAAATCTTTTCAAAGCTTGTAGAGTCCATTCTTACAAAATTTACTGCATCTATCTTAAAGCTTTCCAGCTCCTCTTCGACATTATATTTATTGATAAAGACCTCTGTTTCTTCTTCAAAAAACGAAAATATCCTGTTGGCATTGGCTGATGTCTGGCTTGCTACGGAATTGAGTTTTTCGGCATAATCCTTTTTTATAATAGAAGAAAAGGCAAAGAACACCAGAGACATCAAAACAGTATTTATAATAAGAATAATTCCAAAAAGAAAAAATATTGCTCTGTTTTTGTAAACATTTATCATAAAACGCACCTCTTAACAAATCACCTTAATACAATTGTAACATATTTTTTTCGTCATTTTAATCGACTATTATGATAATTTTTCGTAATATAATGACATTTTGTTCATTATGACATTTACACACAAGGATATAAATGGTATAATTCCAATAATTATACAATCTGATTGCAAGAAAGGATTTTCTATATGTACACTCAAAAATTTAGTTTAAGAAAAGACTGCCTGCCAAACGGACAGATGCCGTCGCTTACAGCATACATACTTGACAAAGGGGCATACAGCCGTCCTGCTGTTATTATTTTTCCCGGTGGAGCATATGGTGTATGCTCCGAGAGAGAGGAAGAACGCATTGCCGTAGCATATAATTCTGCAGGGTTTAACAGCTTTGTTGTAAATTACGCTCTCTCTCCAAACAGGCATCCCGAACCGATTAGAGATGCAGCAGGTGCAATTAAGCTTGTAAGAGAAAATGCTGAAAAATTTGATATAAATCCCGAGCAAATTGCAGTTATTGGATTCAGTGCAGGCGGACATCTGGCGGCATCAATATCAAATCTCTGGAATGACTGCGAGTTATTTTCCAAAGAGGAAACAGAAAGTGAAATATACAAGCCAAATGCTACGATACTTGCATATCCCGTTATTAACTCAGGGGAATTTGCAAACAAGGCTTCCTTCAAAAATCTTTTGGGCGAAGATGCAAGCAAGGAGTCATTAAACAAGCTGTCTATTGAAACCCGTGTGGGAGAACACACCCCCCCGACATTTTTATGGCATACTTACACAGATGCCGCTGTTCCTGTAGAAAATTCTCTGCTCTATGCCATGGCACTTTCAAAATACAAAATACCCTGCGAAATGCATATATATCCAAGGGGACAGCATGGGCTTTCCCGAATTTCTGATGAAACGCTATGGTCTGTAAACCGTTTTCGCAGAAAATTTGATTGGCTGAGCGAATCTGTTGAATGGCTTATTGATTTATTTGAATTAAATTATACGAAGTAATATACAAAAAGAAAGCACAAGGAACTCTCTCCATTGTGCTTTCTTTTTGTTATGTGATTATGTGATTAAAAACCAAAATAGTCTTTTGCGTTATTATAGCATATTCCTTTTACAATCTCTTCGAGTGCTTTGTAATCCTCGGGATATTCTCCGTCTTCCACCCATGTACCGAGCATATTGCAGAGAATACGGCGGAAGTATTCGTGCCTTGTGTACGAAACAAAGCTTCTGGAATCTGTGAGCATGCCAACAAATGTTCCCAGTGTTCCTAGGTTTGCAAGAGCTTTTAGCTGTGTTTCCATTCCGTCTTTATTATCGTTAAACCACCAGCCAGAGCCAAACTGAATTTTGCCCTTTGCAGGTCCTCCCTGAAAGTTTCCAAGCATTGTGCCGAGAACATAATTATCCTTGGGGTTAAGGCAATAGAGAATGGTTTTTGGAAGCATATCCTTGCTGTCAAGAGCATCGAGAAGCCTTGACAGACCCTTAGCAATCTCAAAATCATTTACAGAGTCAAAGCCTGTATCTGCTCCGAGCTTTTTAAACATTCTTGTATTATTATTACGCATTGCTCCGATATGAAGCTGCATTACCCATCCGCGTTTTGCGTATTCCTCACCAAGGAACACAAGTTTTTCTATAATTTCGTCATTCATTTCGTCTATAGCGTGGTCAGAAAGACGGCATCCGTTAGCATGGAAGTAATCCATTCTTTCTGTTATATCGCTTTTTATATCCGAAAGGTCAGGACGGAACGCAGGAAGAACCTTTGTTTCAAAGTCTTTAAGCTCTTTGTGATATTCAAGGCTGTCGTAAGGATTATCGGTGGTGCAGATTACGGCCACATTGGAACGGCGGATAAGTGACTTTGCCGAAAAGCTCTTGTCCTTAAGCTTTTCATTTACCTCGTCCCAGATTTGTTTTGCGGTATCGGAATTAAGCGGTGTATCAATATCAAAATATCTTTTGAGTTCGAGTGATGTCCAATGATACAGGGGGTTGCCTATGAGATTTGGCATAGTCTTTGCAAAGCCAAGCCATTTTTCGTATTCATCTGCATCGCCTGTTATATATTCTTCGTCTATGCCCATTGTACGCATTTGACGCCATTTATAGTGGTCTCCGCCAAGGAACAGGTCATATGCATTCTTAAAGCTATAGTCCTCTGCTATCATCTTTGGCGAAAGGTGGCAATGATAGTCTATAATCGGCATATCCTTTGCATATTCGTGATACAGCTTTACAGCGGTTTCATTTTTGAGCAAAAAATTATCATTAATAATTCCCATTTTTACTTCTCCTTATTATCTCTGTACTCTTGCACCTGCTCCGCCCATAATAGCTTCTACTTCTTTTTTGTTTGCCATGGTTGTATCACCGGGTGTTGTCATTGCAAGTGCGCCGTGTGCCGCACCGTAATTTACGGAAAGCTCGGGGTCGCCTGTTGTCATAAGTCCGTAAATGAGACCTGATGCAAAGGAATCTCCTCCGCCTACTCTGTCCATAATTTCAAGACCCTTATAGTCCTTTG
>JAZREC010000067.1:0-6757 GCA_045660605.1 Clostridia bacterium | reverse complement strand
GGTAAAGGGTTTAGGCTCTGCTGTGTCTGCTGGTGTGATCGAGGGAGCTACAGCTTTCTTTGCTTCTGCGTCCTCGCTGGAAAAGAGCTGTAAGTTAAGTTCTGGCTCTTGAGCGGAGAGGGTAGCCTGTGCTTTCTTCTTATAGGCTTCCATTTCCTCTACAGAGCTAAAACGCTTTGCGAATTGTCCGTAAATACTTGCCATATTACAGCCCCCTCTCGCAAAGTCTCTCTATGAGAGCGTCAAACTTCTTTAGCTTCTTTCTGGCTTCGGTGCTAAAGCCCAGCCTGTCAAGCTCTGCTGTTACAGCTTCTATAGCTTCCTCTGTGGGCTTGAGAGCTTCAAAGTCTATCGGCTGGAATACTTCTTTTATTGTGTCCCTCTTTCGCTCCTTGTCTGCTTCCGTTCCGTATACATCACCATAGAGCATATAGAGCTGGTTGTTAAGTGCGTCAAGCTGGCTCTCAAAGCGTTCTGTGCTTATTTCTACTTCCCCCAGCTCGTCAAGGTCATATATAGCCCCCAGTATCTTTACAAGGGCATTAAAAGCGTAGAGGTATTGCAGAGCGGGTAAAAATAGATTTTCTCTAAAGGCTTGTATATCCTCTCTTATGCTCTCGCTCTTGCCTATGCTATCAATGCTAAAGACGGAGCTAAAGCCTAAAATGTGCTTTATATTGTCGATATACTCCCCTCTCTCGTTGAGCTGGTAGGCGTTAGGCTCTTGAGCTATCACAATGCCGTTAAACATAAGCCTTTTACGCTTTAAGAGGTTTTCCGTTGTGTCCTCGTCCGTCTCTGCCAATGCTTCCAAAATGTCCGTAACATTGTCAGCGGTGCAATAGGCGGAGTATCTGCCTACTTTCAGATCTGCAAGCTCGCCCCAGCTTATAAAGTCCTTGCCGTACTGCGTGGGCTTTAGGTCTCTCGCCTGTGGTACAAGCTCCTTTATATAGGCTTCCAGAGCTTTATACAAAGCGGGATAGTCTGCCTTAAATTCCTTTAGCTGTGGCTCTCCGTCCTCGCTCTCCTCGCCATTATAAAAGCATAGGCTTTCGGCTATAATATCGTACTTTGTAATGTCTGCGGGTGCTTCGGTGTAGTAGTGCCATTCTGCCCCGCTCCCTATTTCGCCCTCTACAATATCCTTTACTTGCAATACAGCGGGGTGCAAGGGTACTGTTTTCTTTTCTACTGGGTTTTCATCGTCTCTAAGGTTAAGCAAGCTCTCCAGAGCTTTTAATATGCCTACTTCGTCCTCTGGCGGGAGCTTCTCGCCTGTGTGCTCCTCATAGAGAGCTTTTACAGCGTCTATGCCGTTAAAGAAAAGCTCATAGCCCTTTAAGCGTCTCTCTGTGTTGTAGTGCAGTATAGTGTCCTCAAAGCTGGCTTGCTTGCCGTTAATGCGGAGCTTATGCGTTTTAAGGTATTCCTCTTTTAGCTTCTCTT
Source organism: Clostridia bacterium (assembly GCA_045660605.1). Taxonomy (GTDB): domain Bacteria; phylum Bacillota; class Clostridia; order UMGS1810; family UMGS1810; genus RGIG8748. The sequence continues at coordinate 5,308 of JAZREC010000067.1, read as the reverse complement.
GCCAGCCCTCGCCCTCAAAGCTATCTGATCGTGTGCCATCTGGGAGCTGATAGTAGCCCATTCCGTACACTTCGCAATAGCTGGATAATATCCGCTCGTTAGTTACGGCTTCTTCCTTAGTGGCTTCTATGGCTGTTCTAATGGCTTCTGGAGCGTCCTCTGGGCTTTCCATTATGTGAGAGAGCAGAGTAAAGAGTAGCCTACTAAAGCTCTCCATAAAGCCCCTTAGCGTTGTCTCCCGCTGTTCCTTGAGCTTGTTATACTGCTCCTGTGTCATTACATAGGGAGTAAGCTCCGCTGTCTGTAGCGTCTGCTCTGCTACTGTGCAATCTTTCAAGTGCATAGCATAGCGGTAGTAGCCATTATAAAATTGCTGGTGCTGTCCCTGTCCTCTGTTGTAAGCGTCAATAAGTCCGCTATAGAGGTCTCTGTATACTCCATAGGCTAAGTAGTCCCTCTCTGTGTTAAGGCTACTCTCCATCTTGTCAAAATCACTCTGGGAAAAGAGCGGTTTATAGTCTGGCTCGCTCTGGTGGCGTATATCGTGTATAATGCTCGCTACAAGAGCTTTGCCTACTTCTACGCCTGTCCAGCCCTTTTTATTTAGTAGGCTGTCTATCTTCCTTGCCATCAATTACGCCCCCCTACAATAGCTTCTAAAGCGTCCAGCTTCGCTTTTACTTCTACAAGGTCATAAGCCTTTAAGAGATTAGCAAGTACAGCACTCTCTCGGCTGGCTTGCTCTGTGCTGATCTCTCCCGCCTGTACTCTGGCTAAGAGGTCTCCGTAAGCCTGTACAATGTCCTTTGCTTCTATGTTTCCCTTGTTAAGCTGGTAGGCTTTCCCGCTCCCTGTATACTCGCCCTTGAGAGCTTCCGTATACTTGAGCTTAAAGTCTAAGAGCTTCTCCGCTGGTATCTCGCTAAGGTCTACGGCTTCCAGAGCTTCGTTAATTCCCTTGAGTGTCTCGCCCAGTTTCTTTACTCTGGCTTCCTTTGTCATAGCGTAAGAATTGTAAAGCTCGTTGAGCTGTTCTTGTTTCAGCTCCGCTATAGCGTCCTGTAGTTCTTTCTCCCAACTGCTACAAGTGCTCTTGCTGATATGGAGAGTATCGGCTATATAGCTATAGCTTCGTCCCTCTGCTCTCAGCCTTATAAATTCTGTTTTCTGTTCCTGTGGCTTCAAAGTTAATAGCCCCCTCTCCGTAGGTGTGTATATGTGTATGTGTATATCTTCATACAGCTAACTGTTATCTTCTCTTTTATAGGTCTCTCTACTGCCCTGTTTCTACTTCCGCTAATGTATATTTGCAGAAGTAAGCAGTAAATAGCCCCAGAATATTTTAGCAAGGTGTCCGTACTCTTGCTGTGCTTGCTGTTCTCTGTTTTGAGCTGTCAAGCGTAGCCCCTCTTGAGAGGGTTTTTGCAAAGTGGGTACTTTGGTGCACTGCTTGCCAAGTCTGCGTTAGCCCTCTTTGCTCTGGTGTTCTTTGCGTCTGTTTGCTTCCGCTACTGTAGTGCCTGTAGAGATAAAAGCCTGTAGGCTCTCCTGTGATACTCTCCAATACTTGCCCATTTTTACAGCGGGTAGCTTTCCCTCTTTTACATAAGTGTATAGCGTTCTGCGTGATACTTTCAAAATGTCCGCCACTTCGTCAAGAGTATATACTTTAATATCGTTCATTTTCTCTGCTCTCCTTTAGCTCTCTTTTACAGCGTCCTCTAATACTCTATGGATATAGTCATTTACGCTACAGCCCTCTGTCTCTGCCTGTGCTTTGATTTTATCGTAAAGGCTGGGCTGTACAAGTAGCTGTAGGCGTTTGCTTCTCTTTTCAATATAGAGCGGGTTTACTTTATATCCCTCTGGAGCGTCCTCTGATCTGGGAGCGGTCTCCCTCTCCGCTGTGTCCTCTGTTGCTGTGCTGATAAATTGCATAGCGGGGTTAAGGTCAGCCTTAAAGCTCTTTTTCTGTGCCATCGTTACTTAGTCTCCTCTCCTAATATCTCGTCTACAAGGGCTTTATAGTCCGCTGTAGCGTTGCTCTTTGGTGCGTAGCTAAAAATGTTCTGCTTTGTAGCCTGTGCTTCCTTAATTGCCGTACATTCCCTTATCTTAGCTTTGTACAGCTTTGTGTGGAGCTGTTCGGCTGTCTGCTCCAGCATTTCCGCTACTTCTCTGCTGATAATGGAGCGGGAGCTGTAGCGGGTTAATACAATGCCCATAATAGAGAGGTCTCTGTTACAGTATCTTTTTACTGTCTCTATGGTACTGTTGAGCTGGCTTATTCCCTGTAGGCTGTAAATATCAGCTTGAGCGGGAATAATAGCCCCTCTGCAAGCGGTCAATGCGTTTATAGTAAGTATTCCCAGAGCTGGCGGAGTATCAATAATACAGTAGTCATATTCTCCGCTGAGGATCTCCAGAGCTTCCTTAAGTCTGTACTCTTTGCCTGTCTCCGTTATTACAGTATCAGCTCCAGCGAGAGAGGGAGAGCTTGCTATAATGTCTCCTTGCTCTGTGTGCTGTATTTCCTCTTTAGCGGTCTCTGGTCTCTGCAATACTCCCAGAGCGTTATAGCCCTTTGTAATAGCTCCCAGCGTATAGCTTAGGTTTCCCTGTGCGTCAAGGTCTACATATAGAACAGAGTAGCCTTTAAGAGAAAGCCCCGCTCCTATGGCTAAGGCTGTTGTACTCTTTCCTACTCCGCCTTTTTGATTTATAACTGCTATTGTCTTCATACTTTTAGCTCCGCCCCCTCTAAGTCTGGTATATCTTTACTCATAGCCCTTGTAGCTTCCTCTGCCTGTTGCATAATAGTAGCTGTAGCGTTGTCAATGCTCAAATACTGCTGTAGAGCTGTTGTAAAGTCCTTGCACATCTTTTCTAAAAGTGCGTAGTCTGTGCTTGCTGTGTCCCCTCTAAACATAGAGCTTGCTCCCTGTGGGTCTGTGGGTGCTTCCGCTTCTATCTTTACTGGGTAGGGCTTCCCGCTTCGCTGGTATTCTGCATAGCGTTTATAGCTGTCCTCGTTATAAAAGGCTCTGCTTAGTGTAGTCTTGCTCCGCTCGCCATTGCTCCAGATCAGAATACAAGGGTACTCTGCAAGGGCTGTAAACTGCTGTTCTGCTGGCGTTCTGGTCTTAGCTTTAATAGCCTGTCTCCGTTGGTCTCTGTTCATATTGTATAGCCCTCTCATTCTGCCCAGCGTTCAAACTCGGCTTTTTCTGTAGGCGTGGCGGGTCTTGTTTCTCCGTTTTCCTTTACGCCATAGTCAATAACAATATGTAAATGCTCCGCTTGAGCTTCGGCTTCTTTCTTTGCTTCCGCTCTGGCTTCCAGCGTGTCCGCCCTCTCTGCTATCTCGCTTTTTCTCGCCCAGCTCATAGGCTTAATATCTTTGTTGCCGTTCAAGTCTCCCGCTCCTCTCGTTTATGTGTATGTGGGTGTGTGTATACTTATATGTGTATAAAGGGAAGTAGCCCCAGTAGGTACAGCTTTACAGCGTCCTGTCTGGGGTTATGCCCTTAAAAGATAGCGTTTGCTATTGCTTCGCTACAGCTATTTTTAGCTTTGTCTAAAGCGTGGTTATAGATCATCGTAGTAGCTATGTTTGCGTGTCTTGCAAATTGCTGTACTTCGGTTATGTCCTTGCCAGCCAAAAGCGAGAGGGTTACAGCGGTGTGTCTAAGGCTGTGGGCTGTAAGTCTGGAGCTATCATAGCCAGCCTTTACAAGTCTTTCCTTTACAATTCCGCTAACTGAGCGGGTGCTAAGTCTTGCTCCCTTGCTGTTATTGCTACAGCTTGAAAATAGCGGAGCGGTCTCCTCTGTCTCTCCTCTGGCGGAGAGGTACACTCTAATAGCTTTCTCTACTTGCGGAGAGAGCTTAATATAGTCCGTTTTCTCCGTTCTGCCTTTGCCCTGTACATAGAGTACAGTATTCTCTCCAGCGTTTCTAAGGTCTCCTATATCGGCTCTTATCACTTCAATAGTTCTAAGTCCGCCTGTTACCATCAGCGTTAAAATGGCGTAGTCTCTAAGCCCCTGTAAGCTCTCCCTCTCTACAGCGTCCAGCACTTCCTTTACTTGTCTGCTGGTGAGATAGTCCTTTTTATGGTCTCTGTTGAGCTTTGCCCCTTTAAGGTGATCGGCTATGTTAGGATAGTAGCCCTCTTGAGCTGTCCAGCTAAAAAAGAGCTTTGTAGCGGTGATATAGTTCTGTATGGTGGTCGGCTTATGTCCGCTGGCTTTCAGCTCGTCCCTAAATGCTATAATGTCCTCTCTCTGGGGCTGTCTAATGCCGTTAAGAGAAAAGTAATTAAAGAGCTGTCTTAAAGCCTTTGTATATGTGTCTATGGTCTTTGGGCTTGCGTCCAGATAGTTTATAAAGCGGTCGAAAAGCTCCGCTCCTACAGTATTCTGGGCTACAATGCTATTGCCCTGTACTACTTGTAATTCATTCATATTATAGCCCCTCTCTATATGTGTATACAGCTATGTGTATGTGCTTGTGTGTATAAAGAGCTGTGTATACTCTCTACACTATATATTATACTCATTATTTGCAGTTTGTCAAGTAGCATTTTCATATATCAGCATACAAAGCTACATAATTTACACTTTAGCAATATATGCCCCAGAGCAGAGGGAAAGCCCAGCCTTTATAGCTGAGCTTCTCCTGTGGCGGGTTATGCTCGTCTCGCTCTCTCCTCTCTTATCCCTTGTACTCTGCCTGTATCATAGGCAAAAGATAGCAAGCTCAAAATGTCCCATTCTCTGTCTATATGGTCTTTTCCTTTGTGCTGTCTGTATGTATCATACAAAGCCTTTGCTCTGTACATTTCCTCTGCTTTTGCGTGGTCAAAGAGGGCTATAGCTTCCTCTGGCTCTATTCTTAATGGCGGTAGTCCGTTCTTTCCGTTCACGCTGTAGCCCCCTCTCTAATAAGAGCTGTCCACTTCTCAATGGCTACTCTCATTCCGTCCTTGTCTCCCTTGTCTAATAGCTCTTGCATTTCCCTGTAAAAAGGATCTCCGAAAGCTACAGCACACGCTACCATATTAAAAATAAGCTGTTTCCCGCTTGCGTCTGCGTTCTCCCACATCGTTACAAGCTCTCTCTGGTTGTTCGTCATAGCCCTTTACGCTCCTCTCTTTTGGCTTTTGTCCAGTATTCTATAGATTAAGTCCAGTAGTTCTAAGTCCTCACACTCTGCTATCAAGGCTTGTATGAGGGCTGTATATCGTTCTTTCATAGCGTTATACTCCTCTCTTATAGGGAGAGGGAGCGGGGAGCTTGTCCCCTTG
>JAZREC010000066.1:0-4706 GCA_045660605.1 Clostridia bacterium | reverse complement strand
ACACCTGATTTCTTAAAACAGCAATTGGATGCGGTATTTGAGGATATCTATCCCGATGCCGTAAAAATCGGAATGGTATCTTCAAGCGAACTAATTTGTGTCATAGCAGACAGACTAAAGTTTTATGGAGCAAAAAACATTGTTGTCGATCCCGTAAAGGTATCAACAAGCGGTTCTGCTCTTATGAAGGCAGAGGCAGTTAAGACGCTTACCAAAGAACTGCTTCCGATAGCAACACTCGTTACACCGAATATACCCGAGGCACAGGTTCTATCAGGACTTGCCATAGAAACCAAAGAAGATATGCTTTCTGTATCAAAATTTATCGGCGATACATACGGTTGTGGTGTTCTTCTTAAAGGCGGTCATAGTATAAATGATGCTAACGACCTATTATATTCGGACGGTGAAATGCTCTGGTTTGAAGGAAAACGAATTGATAATCCAAACACCCACGGAACGGGATGTACTCTGTCATCTGCCATTGCATCAAATCTTGCAAAAGGATTTTCTCTTAAAGCCTCGGTAAGAAAAGCAAAGGAATATATCACGGATGCTCTTTTTGCACAGCTCGACTTGGGAACAGGCTCGGGTCCAGTGATGCACAACTTTGCTCTGCAGGGCAAATATACAAAGGAGGCTGAGTAAAATGACAGAAAAAAGAACATCTGTTTTTGAAAATGGACTTATTTGGTTTGGAGCAGCAGTTTCCATTGCGGAAATTATGACAGGAACATACTTTGCACCGCTTGGCTTTTCCAAAGGTTTGATTGCTGTTCTGATTGGTCATATAATTGGTTGCATTATGCTTTTCCTTGCAGGTATTATCGGCGGTAGAGTTCGCAAAAGTTCAATGGAAACAGCAAAAATGAGCTTTGGTAATAAAGGTGCTTTGCTTTTCGCTGTACTGAACATCATTCAACTTGTAGGATGGACAGGCATAATGATTTATGACGGAGCACTTGCGGTAAACGGTATTTTTGATATTGGTAATTGGGTTTGGTGTATAGTTATCGGAGTACTAATTGCCTTTTGGATTATAATTGGGATTAAAAACCTCGGCAAAGTTAACACGGTTGCAATGGCTACACTATTTGTTTTAACCATAATTCTTAGTTTCCTTATTTTCGGCAAAGGCACATTGCAAAGTATCGGCGGTGAAGGTATGACATTTGGTGCAGCCGTAGAGCTTTCTGTAGCGATGCCTCTGTCTTGGCTTCCTCTTATCAGTGATTATACAAGAGAAGCTAAGAAGCCGGTTAAAGCTACGGCTGTCAGCGCAATAACATATGGAACTGTCAGCTGTTGGATGTATGTAATCGGTATGGGTGCTGCAATATTTACGGCAGAAACGGATATTGCGCAAATTATGGTAAAGGCAGGACTTGGAATAGCAGGACTTGTTATAATTGTCTTTTCAACGGTTACAACAACATTTCTTGATGCATATTCTGCAGGCGTTTCGGGTGAATCAGTCAGCAAAAAAGTTAATGCCAGGCATATAGCGGTTATAGTTACTGCCGTTGGTACAATCGGAGCAATATTTTTACCGCTTGAGGATATCACAGAATTTTTATATTTCATAGGCTCTGTCTTTGCACCTATGATTGCTATTCAGATTGCTGACTTCTTTATCTTAAAAGAAAACAGCGAATCAAAAGCTTTCAATGTAAAAAATCTGATTGTTTGGTTTATGGGCTTTGTTATCTACAGATTACTGATGCGTGTTGATGTTGTTGTTGGCAACACTCTGCCTGATATGCTCATCACCATTGTAATCTGCGTGGTAATCAGCAAAATAGTAAGTATAATCAAAAAAATGTAATTATGGAGGAATACTGATGAAAACTAAAACACAAAAAATAGTTATGGCATCCTTGTTTGCAGCCCTCTGCTGTGTTGCAACGATGATAATTAAAATACCGTCACCGCTCAAAGGCTATTTGAATTTAGGTGATTGCGTTGTACTTCTTTCAGGCTGGCTATTGTCTCCGGCATACGGATTTGCGGCAGCAGGTATTGGTTCTGCTCTTGCGGATATATTCTCAGGTTATATTGTGTATGCTCCTGCAACATTTATCATTAAGGGTTTTATGGCAGTTATCTCGTATCTTTGTCACAAGGTCTTAAGTAAAAAGCTTGGGAAAGTGCCTTCAAGAATAATAAGCGGAAGTATTGCAGAAATTACGATGGTTTTGGGATACTTTGTGTTTGAAGGGTTTTTATATGGATTTTTGCCATCAATTGTAAACATTCCTGCAAATGCAATTCAGGGTGTTGCCGGTCTTGTTATTGGAATAATACTTATAAAGATATTTGAAAAATCTAAATTGTTTTAAGAAAAATTACAGTAAATTCCGTCTGTTGAAATTGTTGCAACATTACACGGAATGAATTTCCCGCTTGCCTGAAGAGCATTTTTTACTGCAATTTCTATTCCTCCGCAACAAGGCACTTCCATACGGACAACGGTTACACTCTTTATATCGTTGTTTGCGATAATAGCAGTCAGCTTTTCGGTGTAATCGACCTCATCAAGCTTAGGACAGCCGATAAGAGTAACATGATTACGGATAAACTCATTGTGAAAGTTTCCGTATGCGTAAGCGGTACAATCAGCAGCTACCAATAGTTTTGCTCCGTCAAAATACGGTGCATTTACTGGCACAAGCTTAATCTGAACAGGCCATTGTCTAAGCTGACTTACATTTTCTGATTTTGATGGTGCAGTGCAAGAAGAACTTTCTCTCACAATTGTTTTTGATTGAGATCCGGGGCAACCGCAGGGAAGGGGTGCAGATGCTTCTTGCTCTTTTACTTTTTTTACAGCTTCTTCATTGTAAGCAAGAGCTTCTCTTTCTTCAAAAGCAATTGCACCGGCAGGGCATGCGGGAAGACAATCCCCAAGACCGTCACAGTAATCCTCACGGGTAAGCTTTGCCTTTCCGTCTATCAGTTCGATAGCACCTTCGTGGCAGGCATCAACACAAATTCCGCAACCGTTACACTTTTTCTCATCTATTTTTATTATTTTTCTTATCATAACAATTCCTCCTCGTTTTATTGACTTTATGGGTATATTATAGTATAATAATTAAAACAAGTCTGTTGTTTTTACAACAAAAGGTGAAAAATATGAAAAAATTTATTCCCGTTTTAAAAAGAACACAAATGTTTTCCGGAGTAGGCGTAGATGAAATAGAGTCTATGCTTTTTTGCCTTGGTGCAAGACTTTGCGAGTTTCAAAAAGGCGAATATGTAATAAGACAGGGAGAGCATTTAAGCGATATTATTGTTTTGGCAGATGGCAATTTACACATTCAGAAAGATGATTATTGGGGCAATCGCAGTATACTGGGTCAAATATCAGTCGGAGAAATGTTTGGAGAAGCCTATGCCGCACCAAATAGCGGCACAGTTCTTAATGATGTTGTTGCAGTGGAAAAAAGTACGGTTATCTTTTTTGGTGTAAAACGAATACTTACAACCTGCTCATCTGCTTGCAGATTTCATAATTTGGTGGTGCAAAATATGTTTTTTGCCATTTCGGAGAAAAACAGAAAACTCGTGCAGAAGCTCGGCCATATGTCCAAACGCTCTACGCGTGAAAAACTAATATCATATTTATCCGAAGAGGCAGAAAAGCAAAACAATTCTAAAATAACAATTCCTTTTAACCGCCAACAGCTTGCTGATTTTCTTTCGGTAGACAGGAGTGCTATGTCGAATGAGCTTTGCAAAATGCGTGATGAAGGTATGATAGAATTTGAAAAGAATTGTTTCAGATTACTTTAATATTTTTTCAGGTAATATAAAAGTCAGCGGAGGATTTTATGAAAAAGCCAACTGAGATACTGAAAAACATGCTGATTACCTTAGTGATTATCAGCATTTGTTTTTTGCTGTGTTTAGCTATCAAATACATATTTAACAACAGTGCATTTATACATGCAATTTTTGCTCTGGGTGTTTATCTGGTCTCTGTTTTAACAAGCGGATACCTTTACGCCATATCATCTGCACTTTTAAGTGTATTGGCGGTTAATTTTGCTTTTGAATTTCCGTTCTTTGCTTTTAACTTCACCATAGGCGAGAATATAGTGTCAGCAACTATTCTGCTGATAGTTACTATGATGACATGCGGTCTTACTGCAAAGCTAAAGCACCATGAGGCACTAAAGGCAGAAAGAGACAAAGAGAGGATGCGGGCTAATCTGCTGAGGGCAGTGTCCCACGATTTGAGAACACCTTTAACTACAATATACAGTTCAAGCTCTGCACTCTTGGAAAGATATGACGATTTCAGCGATGAACAACGCAGGGATATGATAAAAGGTATAAGCGAGGACTCCCAATGGCTTCACCGCATGGTAGAAAACCTGTTGTCAATAACAAAGCTTGACGGAGACAAGGTCAGAATTATAAAAACAGAAACAGTTCTTGATGAGCTTGTTGATTCTGTTCTTGTAAAATTTGCAAAAAGATATCCCAATCAGGTAATAGATGTTGATATTCCCGATGAATTTATTTCTATTCGGATGGACCCTCTTCTTATTGAACAGGTTCTTATAAACATTCTTGAAAATGCTATGCAGCATGCAGAGGGTATGACAAGCTTAAGCTTTATGGTTTTCTCAATATCCGATAAAGCAATTTTTGAGATAAAAGACAACGGTTGCGGAATATCAAAGGAACATCTGTCACAC
>JAZREC010000065.1:0-1582 GCA_045660605.1 Clostridia bacterium | reverse complement strand
ACTTTGGCTGACTACGGCGAAATGCTTCTTGGCGACCTTTTGGAATACGCTTCGGTATCAAAGTCCGTTGTGGACTTTCTGGAGAAGAAAAGCTATGTTACTGTTTATGAAACAGTAGAAAGAGAGGAACTGTTCGGAGACGATTATAATGCCGATTATGTAAGGCATGTTCTGAATAATGACCAGAAGAATGTATGTAATCGCGTTTGGGAAAGTATCCAAAATGACGGCAAAAAAAACTTCCTTCTAAACGGAGTTACAGGAAGCGGAAAGACAGAGGTTTATCTTGAGCTTATAGAAAAAACCGTATCCATTGGCAAAAATGCGGTTTTTCTTGTACCCGAAATCAGTCTTACACCCCAGATGGTAAGACAGGTCAAAGCAAGATTCGGTGACCGTGTTGCCGTTATCCACAGCTCTCTTACCCAGAAGCAACGCTATGAACAATGGAAGATGATTAAAGAGGGCGAGGTTGATATTGCAGTCGGAGCAAGAAGTGCAGTTTTTGCACCGTTTGACAATATCGGTTTGTTTATAATAGATGAAGAACACGAAAACACATACAAATCCGAAGTCTCGCCAAAATATAATGCAGTAGAAATTGCAAAATTCCGTGCAAAGCAGACTGGTGCCGTTGTACTTCTCGCAAGTGCAACACCGCTTGTAGAAAGTACATTCCGTGCACAAAGCGGTAGATATGAACTGCTATCCATGCCCAACAGAATAAGTACCTCAGGACTTCCCAAAACCATTATATCCGATATGCGTCAGGAAATGTCCGAGGGAAACATGAGCATATTCAGCAGAAGACTTAGTGAAGAAATGGCAATCAATCTCGAAAAGGGAGAACAAACTATTCTATTCTTAAACCGAAGAGGCTTTGCAAGCTTTGTTTCGTGCAGAAACTGCGGATATGTTCCAAAATGCCCCAATTGCAATGTGTCGCTGACTTATCATAAATCAATAGAAAAGCTTGTCTGTCATTATTGCGATTACGCACATGGTCAATATAGCTCATGTCCCGAGTGTTCAAGTAAATATATAAAATATTTCGGAATAGGTACACAAAAGGTTGCGGACGAAGTAGGCAAGCTCTTTCCAAGTGCTCGGGTTATTCGCATGGATGCAGATACTACATCTGCAAGATTAAGCCACGAAAAGCTTTTGTCTTCATTCAAAAACAAGGAAGCCGATATCCTTATCGGAACTCAAATGATAACCAAAGGACTTGATTTCGAAAATGTTACTCTGGTAGGTATAATTGCCGCAGATATGAGCCTTAATGTAGATGATTACCGTGCAGCAGAAAGGACATTTGACCTTATTACTCAGGTAACAGGCAGAGCAGGAAGAGGCGATATAGGAGGCAGAGCTGTAATTCAGACCTACAATCCCGAAAACGAGACCATTATATGTGCCGCAAATCAGGATTATAACAGCTTTTATAATGACGAAATAGAACTTAGAAAGCTACTTATATATCCGCCTTTTTGTGAGTTTATAAACTTTGTTTTTTCATCGGAGAAAAAGGACGAAGCAAGAAAGCTTGGAGAAAAATTCCGAAACGAACTTATTAAAACTG
>JAZREC010000064.1:0-8454 GCA_045660605.1 Clostridia bacterium | reverse complement strand
CAGATGCTCGAGCACTGCGTAAGAGAAAACTTAAATATGAATGCTCCTCGTGCGATGGCAGTACTCAATCCCCTCAAGGTAACAATAAAAAATTACGAAGAGAATAGGAGCGAGAAGCTTCCTGTAGATATCAACCCCAATGATGAAAACGCAGGAACAAAGGAAATAACATTCTCACGAAACATATATATAGAAAAGGACGACTTTATGGAAGTTCCCGTAAAGGGATATAAGAGACTTACACCCGACAATGAAGTTCGTCTCAAGGGTGCATATTTCATAAAGGTAGACGAGATAGTAAAGGACGAAAACGGAGAGGTTACAGAGCTTATCTGTACCTATGACCCTGCATCAAAGGGCGGAAATTCCCCCGACGGCAGAAAGGTAAAGGGAACTATCCAATGGGTAGATGCAAACAACTGCCTCGATGCGACCGTAAATATGTATGACAAGCTTTTCCTTACTTCAAATCCGGGAGAGCTTGAGGATTATCTCGATAACCTCAACCCCGATTCTCTTAAGGTTCTTGAGCATTGCAAGATAGATGCAGACCTCTCTGATGCACAGCCGGGAGAGTGCTTCCAGTTTATGAGAAACGGTTACTTTACGGTAGATAAGTATTCCGCAAAGGATAATGTGGTGTTTAACCTTACGGCAACACTAAAGGATTCGTTTAAGATTGTATAAATAAAAATCGGTTGTTAAAAAAGCATTTACTTTTTAACAACCGATTTATTTTTACTTGATGAATCTGTTTAATATATATTCATGTGCCTTGTTTTCGAGCGTGTCATCTATCGGCTCAAGTGAGGCATCGGGGTACTTTTTCTTAAGTGCCTTTTCTATGATGTAATCTACGAGTTTTGGATTTTTTGGGAGTATAGGTCCGTGAATGTGTGTTCCTATAAGATTTTTGTATATTATACCTTCCTCTTTTGCTGAGCCGTTTGAATATCTGATTTCGCCCAGCGGTTCAAGTCCCTCTGTATTTACAGATGTGCTTCGGTTTTCAAAACCTGCTATGTCAAAGCCAAGAGAAGAACTTATAATGATATTTCCGAATATTCTCTTTGATGCTTTTTGGAAGGTTGCCCCAATGAGTCCAAGACCCTTATGAGATTTGCCCTCGGCAAAAAATGATGTTCCGATTATTTCGTATCCTGAGCACACAGCAAGCATTATACCGCCGTTTTCTATATATTCCGCAAGGGCATCTTTTTTGTCACATAAATATTTTGATACAAGTATCTGATTTCTTTCCGTTCCTCCGCCAAGATATATTATATCAGCATTTTTGATATCTGTAGCTTCATCAGTATAACATATTTTTGCATCTATACCTCTTTTTTCGAGCCTGTACTTAAGTGCCGATATATTTCCCTTGTCACCGTAGTGGCTCAGCATCTTCGGATACAAGCATGCAATTTGAAGTTCCATTTATTTGTCCTCCAGATTTTTTAGAATATTCTGTGTGTCAAAGAGAACTGTGTAATTGACGAGAAGATAACACACCTCGCTGTCCCTTGATACAAATTCCTTTATACTGTCCTGAGTTATTTTAAATGTTTCTATATTTTCAAAACCGCTGTACTTGAGTCTTAGTGCAACATCATACATTCTCTCGCCCGATACGGCAATGTTTTTTACATTTGCACCTTTAAGAATATCAGTATCAACATCCCATAGCCATGATATATCCGTTCCGTCGGATGCCATGTCATTTACTGCAATAAGTACACTTTTGCTTCTCTTGTCTCCGCATACTGTCGATATCGCCTGATTAAAGCCTGCGGGATTTTTTGCGAGATTAAGAATTACAGTTTTTCCGCCTACTGTAAATGCTTCCATTCTGCCAAGCTGAGGCTTATATGCATCAAAAGACTTTACCGCATCCTCAAATGTTCCGCCAATGCTTTCATATACTGCAAAGGAAGCAAGAATGTTGTAGATATTGTAGAAGCCTCTGTAATTGACATTCATTTTGTACTGTCTGCCCTTGTAGCTGAGAACAAATTTGATAGTATCAGAGGTGTCTACCCTTGTTGCACTGTAATTGGGATTTGGTCTTTTGAATTCGCATCCGGGGCAGGAGTATTTGCCGAGCTGATTGTAATGACGGTATTCATAATTAAGCTCTGAGCCGCATATCGGACAAAGCTGAAGCTCGTTATCTTCATCCTTAAGCACATCTTCGCTTACACCGTAATATATTGCATTGTTATTTATCCCGAATTTTGTTAAGAACGGGTCATCTGCATTTAGTACAAGAGTAGCATCGGGAACTTTTTCTATAGCTTCCATAAGGAGCTTTGATGTACCCTCAATATCTCCGTATCTGTCCATCTGGTCGCGGAAAAGATTGGTTATTACTATTTTATCGGGTGTTATATGCTTAACTATGTGTCTGAGACTTGCCTCATCACATTCAATGGAGGCATAGTCTGCATTGAGCTTTCCAAAAACAGATGCCTTGCTTATAAATGCACATGCAACACCGGGGAGCATGTTAGCACCCACATTATTGCAAACCACTTTTTTCCCTGCGTCTGTAAGGAGAGAATATATGAGGTTGTTCGTAGTTGTTTTACCGTTTGTACCGCATACGAGGATTATCTCTTCCTTTACCTTGGATGCAAGGGTCTTTAGAAGAGTGGGGGATATTTTCATTGCAATACTTCCCGGGGCAGACGAGCCTTTTTTGCCCATGAGTTTTCCAAGCTTTATAAGAAGCTTGCAAGCAATTATTGCTAATATATTTCGTAATGCTGTCATATTAACACCTCAGACATTAAGTTTAAGATCGGAGTCTTTTATGAGTCCGAGCTTCTTGAAGGGCTTTGCAATCAGCCATGTAAGAATAGCGGGCAGAACAAAGCAGAGAAGGAGACATGCAAGAATTTCATTTACGCCTAAGTTTTTTGCACTAAGTACGCCAATCGGTCCCACAAGACCGCAGGTTCCCATGCCCGAAGCAATTGCAACGGGATTTTCCATGCGGAAAACAAATGCAGAAAGAGCACCTGTTATTGCAGATGTGATTATCGGAGGAAGCCATATTATCGGCTTTCTTACGATGTTGCCCATCTGGAGCATACTTGTTCCAAGTCCCTGTGCGATAAGACCGCCCCAGCCGTTTGCCCCAAAGCTCATTACTGCAAAGCCTACGATCTGTGCACAGCAGCCTGCAGTAGGCGCACCGCCTGCAATTCCTGTAAGTGAGAGCATTGCACATATTGCCGCAGAGCTTATGGGAAGTGTAAGGCATATACCCACAACTACAGATACAAGTGCTCCCATAAGAAGAGGCTGAAGCTCTGTAAATGTCATTATCATTGTACCCAGATAGGTCATAGCCTTGGATATCGCGGGACCTACAAGGAGAGAAACACCCACACCGATTGCAATAGTAACCGTAGGTGTTATTATTATATCAATCTTTGTTGTTTTATAAACAAGTTTACTGAGTTCACATGCGATAAGTACTGCTACATATGTACCGAGAGGACCGCCGAGTGCGTTTCCTGCAGTACCTACTGCACAAAGCGAAAACAGAAGCAGTCCCTGTGCACCGAGCGAGGAGCCAATTGCCATAGCCATTGCAGGACCTTGCGAAAGGGTAGCATATTCCTTCATCTTAAGAAGAAATTCCTTTATGGCATTATTTGACACATAATCAGAAATTGTGCCGAAAATCGTGCCTATAAGAAGGGAAGCAAACAGACCCAGAGCCATAGCTCCGAGAGCGTCAATAAAGTATTTTTTGGGTGAAAGGGAAATACCCTTTTTTTGAATGTAACTCATAATGACCTCCAAATATGTATTATTTCATTATTATACACCTAATTATAAATAATTTCAATATCTTATATGTTGTTTTTTGGGGATTTCAGGAAACAATAATTCAGGAGACAGAAAAAATTTTTATATTTTTTTGCCAATCAAACCTCAAAATGAAATATTTATTCCCATGCAAAAAAATCAAGAAAATTATTCGGTATTTTTGCAAGTGTATTTACTTTTTTTGGCATTTTCTGTATAATTCAAATCATTAGGGGGTGCTTTTATGGATATTATAGATTATCAGATTTTGTCGTGCCTCAAGGAAAATTCGAGAGAGAATGCGACAAATATCGGTAATAAAATCAACCTGTCAACATCTGCGGTAATAGAGAGAATAAAAAAACTGGAAAACTCAGGCGTTATAGAGCAGTATACAACGCTTATAAATCAAAGTGCTCTGGGTAGAGAGCTTATGGCATTTATATATGTAAGTCTCGAACATCCCAAGTACTACGAGGGATTTGTAGAGCTTATAAATGAAAATCCGTCCGTTGCAGAGTGCTATTATATTGCGGGTGACTTTGACTTTATATTAAAGGTTGTAACCAAAACAGGCAAAATGCTTGAAGAAATATTAAATTATATCAAATTTATAAAAGGAGTATCACTTACAAGAACCTCAGTAGTTCTTTCTACAAACAAAAGGGATGTATGTCTGCTACCTGACAAAGAATGTGACTTAGACAAATAATTTATAGGGAGTAATTATAGAAATGAAAATAATCGAAAATATCAACGCGTTAATCAATGACATTGTATGGGGACCCGTTATGCTTGGATTTTTGATAGCAATGGGATTGTTTTTGTCGGTAAAAAGCGGATTTTTGCAGTTTTCCAAATTCGGCTACATGCTCAAAAACACAGTTCTTTCAATGTTTTCAAAAAATCAGCATGATAAGGATGCTTCGGGGGTAAGTCCCTTTCAGGCGGTTTCTACCGCAATGGCAGGAACCATCGGTACAGGAAGTATAGCAGGTCTTGCCACAGCCATTGTAACAGGCGGTCCCGGAGCTGTTTTCTGGATGTGGATCAGTGCTCTTCTGGGTATGGTTACCAAATATGCGGAAATCGTGCTTTCCATTCACTACAGAGAGAAAAACGACAGGGGCGAATGGATAGGCGGACCCATGTACTATATCAAAAACGGTCTCGGCATTAAAT
This sequence comes from Clostridia bacterium, assembly GCA_045660605.1. GTDB lineage: Bacteria > Bacillota > Clostridia > UMGS1810 > UMGS1810 > RGIG8748. Next base: position 3,453 of record JAZREC010000064.1, on the reverse strand, counting down.
GGCTTGCAATCCTCTTTTCGGTGTTTGCAATGCTTGCATGTCTGGGTACAGGAAATGCAACTCAGTCAAATTCTATCGCCATGGCACTCAACAGCACCATGGGAGTTGCACCGTGGATTACAGGTATTGTGCTGAGCATCATCGCAGGATGTGTAATACTCGGCGATATGAGAAGAATAGCTTCGGTTAATGAAAAGCTTGTTCCTTTTATGGCTGTGTTTTTTGTCATTTGCTCACTTGCTGCACTTGTAATCAATATAGAAAGAGTTCCCGAGGCTTTCAGCCTCATATTCAGGGAAGCATTTAACTTCCGCTCTGCCGCAGGAGGAGTAGCGGGCTATAGTATTCTTACTGCTATGCACTACGGATTTTCCAGAGGTGTTTTTTCAAATGAGGCAGGCCTCGGAAGTGCACCTATAGCACATGCGGCATCAAGCACCAATGACCCCGTAAAGCAAGGCCTCTGGGGAATGTTTGAGGTATTTTTTACAACTGTTATTATATGCACACTTTCTGCATTGGCAGTGCTTACATCGGGCTTGTGGAGTACAGGTGAGTATCAGGGTGCAGCACTGAGTATTGCAGCATTTGACTCTGCCATCCCTGGAATAGGAGGTATAGGAGTTACACTTGCCACTGTGTTTTTTGCACTTTCTACAATTCTTGGATGGGCATATTACGGAGAGGTATCTGTTTACTATCTTTTTGGCAGAAACAAAAAGGCTGTCACAATATACAGATACATATATGTACTGTTTGTATTTATAGGAACGGTTGGCAGTCTTGACCTCATATGGAGTATATCCGAAACAATGAACGGTCTTATGATTATACCCAACATGATAGGTGTAGTGGGATTGTATAAGGTTGTAATTAAGCTTACAAAAGAACATTTTAATAAAAATAAACAAAAATAAATCAAAAAGATGCCCCGGGTGTGTGAACCTGGGGCATCTTTTTGATTTATCTATCCAGTATCATAGTTCCTATACCATGGTCTGTAAATATTTCCAGAAGTATGGAGTGTACGATTCTTCCGTCTATAATGTGTACTCTTTCAACACCGTTGTCAACTGCTTCCTTGCAGCCTGTAACCTTGGGTATCATACCGCCTGTTATAGTTCCGTTTTCTATAAGTGTTTCCACCTCGTCGGTGTATATGCGGTGTATCAGGTTTTCTTCTTTATCAAGAACACCTCTTACATCTGTAAGGTACATAAGCTTTTCTGCATTAAGTGCTTCCGCAACTGCAGATGCTACCGTATCGGCATTTATGTTATAGCTGTTACCTTCGTCGTCTACACCGATAGGTGCAATAACAGGAATATATTCATCATCTGTAAGCAGGTCTATAACCTTGGTGTTAACACTTATTACATCGCCCACGAAGCCTATATCTGTTTTCTTGCCGTCTACCTCTGTATAGTGCTTTTGGCACTTGATGAGATTTCCGTCAAGTCCGCACAGACCTATTGCTTTTCCGCCTGCGTGATTGAGCTTGGATACAATATCCTTGTTGGTTTTTCCAACAAGAACCATCTGGGCGATACCAACAGTATCCTTGTCGGTAACTCTGAGACCGTTTATAAACTCACTCTCAATGTTGTATGTCTTGAGTGCCGCAGTAATATCGGGTCCTCCGCCGTGTACAACAATCGGATTTAGACCTACATATTTGAGAAGAGTTATGTCATCCATTACGGATTTTTTAAGTTCTTCATTTACCATCGCATTTCCGCCGTATTTTATAACAATTCTTTTTTTGTAAAGTCTGCGTATGTAGGGAAGAGCCTCTATAAGAATATCGGCTTTTTTTATCATTGTTTCTATTGTGTCATTTTTATGTGCAAGACCGCTCATTTCGTTATCTCCTTACATATAAAATCCGGGATTATCAGTGCCCGCTTTTTCATCAAAGCCCATCATAATGTTCATGTTCTGTACTGCCTGTCCTGCCGCACCTTTATATAGGTTGTCGATTGCACAGGATACAACCAGTCTCTTTAGTCTGTGATCTACCTTAAATCCAATCTCAACAAAGTTTGAACCTGCAGTATTCTTTGTCTCGGGAAGCATACCAGGCTCAAGAACACGGATAAAGTACTCGTCCTTATAGAAGTCACAGAAGATTTTGTAAATTTCCTCGTCTGTCATATCGTTTTTGAGGTTTACATAGCTTGTTGTAAGTATGCCTCTTTTCTGCGGTATGAGGTGGGGGGTAAATGAAACAAGTATTTCATCATTTGCCGCATGGCTAAGCTCCTGCTCAATCTCCGATGTGTGTCTGTGAGTAGCTATTTTGTATGCTTTTGAGTTTTCGGTGCATTCGCAGAAGCTGTATGGAAGCTTCTCTGTTCTTCCTGCACCTGTAACTCCTGATTTTGCATCTATTATGATATTAGTATGCTCTGCAATTCCTGCATCGAGAATGGGATAAAGTGCCAATATAGAACAGGTTGTGTAGCAACCGGGATTTCCTACGATTACTGCATTTTTAATTTTTTCTCTGTGGATTTCGCAAAGACCGTATACGGACTTTTCAAGTATATGCGGAGCACAATGAGGCTCGCCGTACCACTTTTCATAAACCTCTTTTGAATCGTAACGGAAGTCACCGCTGAGGTCTACGATTTTAATGCCCTTATCATATATTGCGGGGATTATTTCCTTTGAAGCTCCGTGCGGAAGTGCAGTAAACACCAAATCGCAATTTTGAGCAATATCATCAACATCAAGTGCACAGCACTCCATGTCTAATACATTCTTAAAGTTAGGATATATATCCGATATCTTTTTGCCGACAAAGCTGTGTGATACAAGTCTTGTTATCTTTACATTCGGATGCTTTGAGAGTATGCGGACAGTTTCTATTCCTGCATATCCTGTTGCACCGAGAACACCTACTCTTAACATAAAAATTCATCTTCTTTCCATAAAATCTCAGTATATTATAGTACATTACGGCATATTTGTCAAATTAAATGTTACATATTATAAAAATGTATTGGTTAAATATATTTCTTGATGCTGATAATTGCAATATTTAATAAATTATGGTATACTGAATTCAAGAAAAGCTTGAATTCGTCGATATAAATCACTTGCGAGATTTATTTTGTAGGGCAGGGGCTTGCTCCTGCCGGGAAACATATTGATTTTGTAAATAGCAAAAATACTGAGCAGACTTCAGTCTGCATATCGGCTAAAAAGAATTTTTGATCCTGACTTGACAAAAGTCGAATTGTGTCGAGCTGTGACAAGTAATATGAAAATATGAAGAAAAAGAGGTATAGAGCTATGAATGATAATAATGTGGTTATTTATCAGGATGACAACGGAATAACAAAGGTTTCGGTTCGTTTTTCTGAAGAAGATTTGTGGCTTACGCAGGCGCAAATTACAGAGCTTTATCAGACAAGCAAATCAAATATAAGTGAGCATATAAAAAATATA
>JAZREC010000063.1:0-3916 GCA_045660605.1 Clostridia bacterium | reverse complement strand
GAGGTCGAGGGTTCGAGCCCCTTCTCGGTCGCCAAGAAAAAAGCACTTGCGAAAAGCAAGTGCTTTTTTCAATGAAATACGCCTATAGCGTATGAAATAGCTTCGCTATGAAATACACTTCGTGTATGAAATATTGCTTTGCAATATGAAAGAGGAATTAAAACAATGAAAATACGAAAACAATCATACGGCAACAAAAACCTTGTCGGCAAAAACATAGAAAGATTACGAAAAGAAAAAGGTATAAAACAAAAGGACTTTATTGCACAAATCCAAATCATGGGATGCGACATGAACCCTACCAGCTACTCAAAGCTTGAGGGACAGATACGAAGTGCAACAGACAAAGAAATATATGTTATATCAAAAATTCTCGGTGTATCAATAGAAGAATTGTTTGATGATATATAAAAACCAAGGAGGCAAAAGCCGTAGACTTTTGCCTCCTTGAACTTTTATTATCTGATAATCTGTATTCCAAGCATATTACAGAGATTTTCTATAAGCTCTGTATTGTCGCCGTAGGAAATGATGTAGTGCTGGCACATTACATTCTGTGCGAAGCTTTCTGCATCTTCGAGAATAATTTCAAGACCGGGGAGCTGAGGAGCGGGCTGTGTCCAACCTGCTTCTTCCCACTTGCGGGGTGTGATGCCCTCGCCTGTAACCATGTGCATATAGTAAAGACCATCGTCATATGTGAGACGGCACATAGTAACCTTGCCGGGTTTAACACGGCTTACATTCAGGATACCTTCGGAAAGCTCACCGAATGCTGCGGGCATTACGGTAACGGAGCCGTCAACAACCTCTGCAGGAACATAGTCTGGAACGCCTGCGAGCACTCTGTCCTCAAAGAACTCATAGAATTCAAGGTAGAATGCACACTGTCCTGTAAGATACTTAACCATAAGCTGAGTAATTGTACCCAGAGAGTCGTTTTCGGGGATTGTGCAAAGTCCTGCTTCATCAGAAAGAAGCATAAATATAGGTGCAGGGGGGAAGCCGAGAAGCTTCTTCATTCCGTCTACATCCTTTAAGGATATAGCATCATAGCCTCTTTCGTCACAAATGGACTTAACTGCGAGGTAGTAGCCTGCAGCTTTCTTCATGCTTTCGGGATTAGCAGGTTTTACAAAATTCCACTTGGACATGCACTTATCAATAACTTCCTGAATCTGTGCATCGGTAAGCTGATTGTAGCGCTGCTGTATCTCGAGCATTTCGAATGTTTCGATTTCGGGTCCGATTTCTCTCTTGAGTGAGGGACCGTCTGCCTGTGTACCATAGAGGTTCATGTCTCTGTAGCCTGCCATACCGCTTCTTGCGTGGCGAAGCTTTGCCATAGCTGTTGCTGCCTTTGCATAGTTTGCAACAACATCTGTCTTGGACTTAAGACCTATTATATCATACACATACTTAAATGTGTATCCGAGGTCATAGAATGTCTTACGGATAGCACTTGTGCCTGCCTGGTCTGCAGTTGTAACAAGTCTGCCGTCATCCTCTATCCAACCGCAAAGTCCCCAAAGCACCATCGGTTTGTGACGGAAGTGCTCTGTAACCTTAACAACTGCATGAGTGGGAATCCAGCCTGCTATGCAAACTACGAGCACATCAAAGCTCTGGTTTTCCAGTGCTGCGATTGCCTTTTTGACATCCTTTTCCTCATAATCGTCAGTAACAGGATATACGCTTAAAAGGTCAAGACCCTCTGCTTTGAGTCCTGCTTCTGCGTCCTTGCATTTTTTGATTATAATATCGGCGGGAGTGTTAACCTCGCCAAAGCCGACAAATGCAACTTTTGCCATATCAATTTTCCTTTCTTATATTAAGTATACTGTCATATTTTATAAACGCCTTGTATACCTCGTCATAATTTGCTCCTGTGGGAGTATATACCTTATCTGTTGCAATAAGTGCACATGCATCCTTAACAGATGCAAATACTCCTGCGCCGACACCTGCAAGAATTGCAGAGCCAAGGCAAGCCGCTTCCTTATTTTTAAGGGTAACGAGCTTTTTGCCTGTAATGTCGGTTTTCATATTGCACCATACACTGCTCTTTGCACCGCCGCCCATTACGCGTATTTCGTTAACGGGAACACCAAGATAATCAAGATTGCTCTTAAGCATACATGCTACAGACTCCATAATGCTTCTTACAAAGTGAGCGGGTGTATGCTCGGGTGTGATACCCGTAAAGCTTCCTCTTGCCTCGGGGTTGTACTTTGGCATGGTAGAACCGCAAAGGTAAGGCAGGAAGGTAAGACCGTCGCAGCCTACATCTATACTGTCTGCCATGTCGCTGAGTTCTTCAAAGGGCTGGTCCTTTAAGAAATTGTCCCTCATCCATTTGAGTGCCATACCTGCGGTGGGACTCCACGAAAGAAGTGCAAATCCGCCGTCAAAGCTGTAATGGCAGGGGACAAAGCTGTCCTCGCTGAAAGGAGGCATGGTATCTGTAGGTACATATATAGCCATTGTAGTACCTGTCATGGCACTTACGGTACCCTTGGATATAACGCCTGCACCGATTGCTCCTGCAACCTGATCCATTACGGAGGTTACAACCTTGATGCCGTCATATTCTCCGATAAGCTTACCGCTGTCCTCAAGTGCGGGAAGCTGGTCTTCACTAACGCCTATGAAATCAAGCATCTCGCTCCACCACTTATCGCCCTTGATATCAAAGTAGATAGTGGAGGACTGCAGGGTTTTCTCTGTGATGAACTTGCCCGTGAGCTTATAGAGAAGATAGTCTTCCAAAAGAAAAATTTTCTTTGTTTTTGCCCATACTTCAGGTTCGTTACGCTTTACCCATAAGAGCTTACAGGCCGGCCAGGTTGCTGTAACCTCGGGCTGGCCTGTAATTTCGTATACTTTTTTGCGGCCAAAATGCTTTTCTATAATTTCTGCCTCCTCGGTGGCACGGTTATCGAGCCACACGATAGCATCGCGAACAGGGTTACCGTCCTCATCTGTGAGAATGAGGGTTTCGCACTGTGTGTCTATAGCAAGGCAGTCAATGGAAGATTTGTTTCCTATTGTGCCGAGTGCATTTTGAAGCAGGCTCCAGTATTTTTCTGCCGGAAGCTCTACTATATTTCCGCTTGCGTTAACTTTATAATCCTCTGAAGCTGTGGCAATCTCATTTAGCTTTTCGTCAAACAACACCGCCTTGACGGAGGTTGTTCCAAAATCAATTCCCAAGCATTTCATAGTTAACTATCTCCTGATATTATCTCTGCTGCTGAAGTGTGTAGTGAACATCATATGCCTTTTCTTCGTCTGTGTACTTACGGAGAGTGTCAATAACCTCGCCGTTGTTCCACTTTCTGTCTTCTACATCGTCAGCTATACCCATAACGGTAACGTTAACCTGTCTTCTTCTAGCACGAACGTGATCCCAGTCTACGAAGTAAACATGAGCGAATTCGCCTCCGTCAAGCTCGCCGTCCTTAATTGTCATAGCTTCGCTTCTGCCGAAGAATACGCTTCTTAAGTGACCGTCTGTGTTCATGCTTGTGAAGTCGCCGGGCTCGTTAACATATCTGCCGAACTGTGCGTGGATCGGACCGGGATGACGGTAGTCACCTTCGTCTGTGTAATCGGGGATCATCTTTCTCATGATGTCGAGAAGGTCATGCTGGAGATATTCGAGATCGAAGGAATCGATATCGTGTGAACATTCCTGAACCATTACGGAGCATGTTGTGTGGTGAGAAGCGATTGTAACTGTACCGTTCTTAACACCGGATGCCTTAACGATTTCGATAATTTCCTTGGAAATGTCGTGGAAGGTGGGGATCCAGCCGCGGGACTGCAGTGCGATCTCTTTCTGAACTACTTTGAAATCCATTTTTGGTTTCCTCCTGATATGTAAATTATTAGGGATTACAAATTACTTGTGGGC
>JAZREC010000062.1:0-2117 GCA_045660605.1 Clostridia bacterium | reverse complement strand
TTTTCGCTGACTCATGCGACGGACTGTACACGGCGCCGGGCGTTTCGCCTTTTGCCATATTAAAACCCAGAGCTAGACTCCGGGTACTACATGAAGATGGGCACAGATGTGCAAAGCTTTATCATGTTGTACAGTGACTGGCGCCCAATTTCACGAATTGGACATTCTCCACGGAAAAACCTACCCACTTGGTAGCAACCTCCCGCTTCATCGTCTGTCATGTCACAGCCTCGCTATTGTATATTAAATAAGGAAAAATTGCAAGTAGTATTTTTAAAAAAAGTACAGTTTTATTCAATTTTGTAGGATTGCACAATTTAGATTTATTGTTTTATGCATTATGCACAGTGTTTTAGGGCAATTTTGCGGTTAATCACGCATTTCGGGGTAAAAAAAGCGCTTTTCACAGCACAAAAACTGTTTTTTATTGCAAAAACATAGTTTTTATGTTAAAATAACTGCGGTGATATTATGCTTGAATATATAATAGGAAGAAACTCGTGCGATATTCGTGCTGACAGATTTTTAATCAAGGCTACAACAGCGCCGAGTTCACTTATCTACAAGGCATTTCGAAAAAAAGATGTTAAAATAAACGGTAAATGGATAAAGGAAGATTACATTCTGCGTGAAGGCGATGTATTGCGTATATATATAAAGGAAGATTTTCGTCGTGAGAAAGAAGTTGCTATCACACCTCTTACTGCACCGATTGTTTTTGAGGATGAGAATATCATTATTTTCAACAAGCCCTCCTCCCTTCCGTGCCAGCCTGACGAAAAGCATAAAGGCGGCACTCTATCAGAAATGCTCAAGAGCTATCTCATAGAAAAGGGCGAATATAATCCCGTAAGCGAGAGCAGTTTCTCCCCTGCCCTTTGCAACCGTCTTGACACAAACACGAGCGGTCTTGTAATCGGAGCAAAAAATGCGGCAGCACTTCGTGATATGAATGAGCAGATAAGAGAGCGGAATGTTTATAAATATTATTTGTGTCTGCTTGAAAATTCGCCTGCCGAAAAGTGCGCGTTTGTAAACGCACATATAATAAAGGAAGAAACTACTAACACGAGCCGTATCGCAGACGAAGGAAAAGAGATTTCAATGGAATACAAGGTCATAAAAGAATATGACGGCAAGGCGCTTGCCGAGGTTCTTTTGCACACGGGACGCAGTCACCAGATAAGAGCTTACTTTTCATCTATCGGTTGTCCGCTTGTCGGAGACGGCAAATACGGGGCGAAGACAAACGAAGGGCAGGCACTTTGCTCATACAAAATCCGTTTTGGGTTTCCCGAAGAATATGATGGGGTTCTTTCCTATCTTAAAGACAGTCAAATTCAGCTTGACAGGATTGACTTTATTCCCGATTTATGATAGTATACGGATAGAATTTGTAGAAGAAAGGATTTAATCAAATGAAAAAGTTTATAGCAGAATTTAAAGAGTTTGCACTCAAAGGCAATATGATTGACCTTGCTATAGGTATGATTATTGCTACATCCTTCAATGCAGTTGTAAAGTCTATTGTAGATGACCTTCTGATGCCCGCATTTGCATTCATCTTTGGCAAAAGCGATTTTTCTCAGCTTGTTGCATTCGCAACATATGCAGAGGACGGCACTCTTACCGGTGGTATCAAGTACGGTATGTTCATTCAGAATATCGTTAACTTTGCAATTATTGCGTTCTGCCTTTTTGTTATGGTAAAGGTTATCAACAAGCTTAAGAATCCCAAGCCCGTAGAAGAAGTAAAAGAGGAAGCTCCTGCTCCCAAGCCTGAAGACATCGCACTTCTTGAAGAAATCCGCGACCTTCTTGCAAAGGAAAAAGTTAATCAGTAAAAAATGAATTAAAACCGCATCGGTTTTACCGGTGCGGTTTTATTTTTCATTTTAATTACTGATTAACTTTTTCCTTTGCAAGAAGGTCGCGGATTTCTTCAAGAAGCGCGATATCGTCCGGCTTGGGAGCAGGTTCTTCGGGTTTTTCCTCTACGGGCTTGGGGTTCTTGAGTTTGTTGATAACCTTTACCATAAGGAAAAGGCAGAAAGCGATAATTGCGAAGTTCACGATATTCTGGATGAACATACCGTACTTGATACCGCCGACAAGAG
>JAZREC010000061.1:0-9848 GCA_045660605.1 Clostridia bacterium | reverse complement strand
CGGAACGTAAAGAAAATATGCCGGTGGCATATTTTTAGTTTCGATTGTGTTAAACTATGTTTAACACAACCACAGGGAAGCAAGGGGAGACTGTGTATAAACATAATAAAAGCACCCACAAAAAGTGAGTGCTTTTTTGATGATAAAATAATTATCTCTTGCTGAACTGTGGAGCACGACGAGCAGCCTTGAGACCGTATTTCTTTCTTTCTTTCATTCTGGGGTCTCTTGTGAGGAAGCCTGCAGCCTTAAGAGCAGGTCTGTACTCTTCGTCAACAGTAAGGAGTGCTCTTGAAAGACCGTGTCTTATAGCACCTGCCTGACCTGTAAATCCGCCGCCTGTAACCTTGGCAATAACATCAAACTTACCAAGTGTATCTGTAGCAACGAGGGGCTGTCTTACAACAACCTTAAGTGTTTCCAAACCAAAGAAATCGTCGATATCTCTGTCGTTTATAGTAATTTTACCGGTTCCGGGAACAATTCTTACTCTTGCAACAGAGCTTTTTCTTCTTCCTGTACCATATAACTCATTAGCCATTTTAAGTATCCTCCTTATTTAATAATTCCTGTGTAAACTTCAGGATTCTGTGCTGCATGCTCATGCTCAGCGCCTGCATATACTCTGAGTCTTGTCAAAGCCTTTGCACCTAGTGTGTTGTGGGGGAGCATACCCTTAACAGCCAATGTCATAGCCTTTTCGGGCTTTTCTGCCATCAGGGTCTTATACTTGATTTCCTTGAGGCCGCCTACATAACCTGTGTGGTATCTGTAATACTTCTGCTCAAGCTTGTTGCCTGTAAGAACAGCCTTGTCAGCATTGAGAATGATTACAAAGTCACCGCAGTCAACATGGGGTGTGAATGTAGGTTTGATTTTACCTCTGAGTATAGAAGCAGCAGCGCTTGCAACTCTACCAAGGGGCTTGCCTGCAGCATCTATAATGTACCATTTTCTTTCTACTTCAGCCGGTTTAGCCATAAATGTGCTCATTAGATTAACCTCCGTAATGATTTATTCAACATTTGGTATTGTAATACATTTTTGCCAATATGTCAAGAGTTTTTTTGAAAAATTTAATTTATATTTTTCAATCTCTCTCAATCTCGTTTAATCTCTCTCAAACTCGCTCAATCGCCAAACTCAATTTCGTTTTTGTGTATTAAATATTAACCGAAAAACTCAAATTTTATTAGAACATAAATAAATACAGGGGCAGATTTTGCCCCTGTATTATATGAAGTCTTCCTCGCTTCCCGAAGTAAGCTTTTCTATTTTCTTTTTTATTCTCTGGAGTGCATTGTCAATGGATTTTTCGCTTTTGCCCAGCTCTATAGAAATTTCCGCATAGTTTTTGCCTGCAATATATCCTTTTAAAACATTTGTCTCATATGTACTGAGGGAGGAATTGAGTTTGCTTTCGATGAAGCTCATTCTCTCTTTGTTAATCATTATTTCCTCAGGGTCAAGATGACGGCTTTCCGAAATAGAGTCTATCATGGTGTTGTCGCTTTCGTCATCTGTATTTTTGTTAAGGGATATATAGGAATTGAGAGGCATGTGCTTTTGCCTTGTGGCAGTTTTTATGGCTGTGATTATCTGTCTGGTGATGCATAGGTCTGCAAAGGAACGGAATGAAGCTCCGCTTTCGGGATTATAGTCCTTTATTGCTTTATATAGTCCTATCATGCCCTCCTGTACTATATCTGATTTTTCTGCTCCTATAAGAAAGTATGTCCGTGCCTTGGATTTAACAAAGTTTTTGTATTTGTTGAGCATAAATTCCACCGCGGCAGTTTCGCCCTCTTTTGCAAGAGAGAGAACCTCGCTTTCTTCAAGTGTGCTCATATCTAGTTTTTTCATTATATTATCACCACCGGAATAAATTTATTTTATATGATATTTTGTTTTTTGTCAAGACAAGCAGTTCTATTTGGGAGCAGGTGTAAATATACTTTTCTTGAGGTGAAAATAATTGAAAGTGCCGGACAGTATAATTTCGCATTTTCCGTCCGAAACAGCCGAGCAGATAAAACAGGTAAAAGGGCAGATAACAGAAATACGGATTTGCCTTGGAAGACCTGCTCTTGTGTGTGCTGACGGATATCTCAGAGAGGTCGGAAAATGTATAGACAAGGATAGTATAGACAAGATAGTGGCATCGCTTACAAGGGGAAGTATATACAGCGTAAACGAGTGTATATCAAGAGGCTTTGTAACCCTTGACGGAGGGCACAGAGCAGGTATAGGCGGTACGGCTGTACTTGACGGAGGAAAGGTAAGGACAGTTAAGGACATATGCTTTATCTGTTTTCGTATTGCCCGTGAGCAAAAAGGCTGTGCAACAAGGATTGCACATAATATTTTAGAAAACGGCAGGGCGGTAAACTCTCTTATAGCCTCGCCCCCCGGATACGGAAAGACAACCATCTTAAGAGACCTTGCACGCATCCTCGGAGACGGACAGGTTACCTCGCAGCCCCTAAGGGTCGGCATAGCGGATGAAAGAAGGGAGCTTGGAGCGATGTCGGGCGGAAGGAATGCCTTTGATATCGGCAGGGCAAGCTTTGTGCTTACGGGATATCCCAGAGGCAGTGCTATGGAAATTATGCTTCGCACCATGGCACCTGATGTTATTATATCCGATGAGATAGGAACAAAAGAGGATTTTGATGCTGTGCGTAATGCTTCAAGATGCGGAGTGACTGTAATATCATCAGTTCATGCGAGGAGCATGGACGAAATAAGGCAGAGATTTGGAAAAGACACAGATTTGTTTGATAAGATTTTCTTTATAGGAAACCGAAACGGAGATTTCAAAATGTACAGTAACAGGAGGGACAAGGATGATACTTAAGCTTATAGGAATGTCAATGGTTTTTGTCTCATCATCTCTATTGGGATTTGGCTTTGCAGAGTGCATGGCATCGAGAGAGAGGGAGCTGGCAAATCTTGAGGACGCTATGGAAATGATGCTTTCGGAGATTTCGTACAGTGCTATGCCTGTAAGGGACATCATAGCCATGGTAACACCGAGGGTAAACGGAATGGCGGGAGAAATGCTTGACTTCATGTGCTCGCTTATGGATAAGGGAGAGACCGTTTCTTCGGCATGGGAAGGAGCACTTAAGTGTAAAGCGACAGGAATGTCACTTAAGAAAAGCGATGCCGAGATTATAACAAAGTCCGCGTATCTTCTGGAGGGCTATGAGCTTGAACAGCAAAAGCTTTCTATTGTCCGTATGAGAGACAGGCTTTCGGAGCTTTGCAGAGAAGCTGGCGAGGCAAAAAAGAAAAACGGAAGAATAGTGAAAATGCTCGGGATATACGGCGGAATGCTTCTTTGCATAATGATATTTTAGGAGAGGAATATGGAGACAGAGCTTATATTTCAGATAGCGGCAATAGGCATTATAGTTTCGGTGCTTTGCCGTTTGCTTGTTCAGTCGGGACGGGACGAACAGGCGTTTATGCTTTCGATTGTCGGACTTGTTGCGGTTATGCTGATGGTTGTAAATCAGGTGAGCACACTTTTTGAAACCGTAAGGGAGTTGTTTGACATATGATATACCGATTGGTGCTCTTTGCCGTTGCATCCTGCCTTATGTGTGTAATACTTAAGGATAATTTCCGTTCGGGTGCTGTTGTGGCGGCGTTTGCAGGGTGTATAGTTCTTCTGGGTGTGTTTGCAGATGCTCTTCTTGATATAAGGGATGAATTCGGAGCGGTTATGTCAGATGGCATAAATTCCGATGCGGTATCGCTGATACTGAAAACTCTGCTTGTTGCATATCTTACAGGCTTTGGAAGCGATATCTGCACAGATGCAGGAGAAAAGGCAATTGCAAATTCTCTTGAAACTGCAGGAAAGATAATAATGCTTTCTATGGCTGTTCCGATGCTTCTTGGAATATTCAAGGCAGTAAAAGAAATTATAGGTGCATAATGAAAATACTTGCTTTAGCTTTTGTGCTTGTTTTTCTTGGTATACCTGTCCTGGCAGGTGAGCTTACAGATGCAGTACCTTACTTTTCCAGCTCTCTTGTGGAGGAAATAACGGGCAACGCTACCTTTGAGGAGCTTGTAAGAAGTGTTATTTCGGACAGGGACCTTGGCGGAGACGGAATAATAGAAAAGCTCTGGAATATGCTCATCGGCGATGTAAGATACTGTGCATCGTATGTGATTTCAATCATGGGTTTTTGCATACTGTCATCATGTATCAAAGGCTCACAGATAAAGCTCGGGGGTGCTCTTGGAGAGATTTCATATCTTGTATGCTACTTTGTAATAGCGGCATTTCTTGCGGGAGTGCTGAGTAATGCGGTAAATACCGCACGGAGCTGTTCAACCGAGCTTGAGACCTTTATAAGAATGAGCATGCCTGCATATATAGGAATAGTATCGTCCTCGGGAATAAATGTTGCATCATCACAGGGGATATTCCTTGCCATGATAAATGTTGTTTCCGAATATGCGGGCGGATATATGATAGATGCCTTTTTTTATATAGGTCTTCTTACCGTCATAGGCAATATGTCATCGGGAATAAAGATAACAAAGCTTATAAGTATTACAAGACAGGTGCTCTTCTGGGTTCTGGGATTACTGCTGACTGTGTTTGCAGGAATGACCGCGCTTTCGGGTCTTAATGCGTCCCATGGCTCAAATGTCGGAATAAGAGCAGTTAAATATACAATAGGCCACGCCATTCCTCTTGTGGGAGGGTTTCTTGCAGACAGTACCGATTTAATTCTTGCATCTGCAGGGGTATTCAGAGGTGCATTCGGTACGGCAGGAATTGTTGTCCTTGCAGTTTTGTGTGCTGTTCCTGTGCTAAAGCTCTTTGTGATGGGATTTATGCTCAAGATAACGGCAGGTCTTACCGAGCCGTTTTGCGATACCCAGATGTGCAATACAATATATCAGGTCGGGCAGACTATAATACATATAATGGCGGTGCTTCTTCTTATGACCGTTATGTTCATACTTTCGTTTGCAGTTCTTATGAGTTTGTAGGTGATATTATGAAAGAATATATATTGTCCCTGTGCTTTGCAATTTTGTTCTGCACAGGGGTAAACATACTTGTTCCGGGCAAAAAGTACGAGGGAATAATCCGCATACTTTGCGCTATTTTTGTTATAGCTACGGTGGTAACACCTCTCAAAAATGCAGTGCTTGGTGCAAATATCCAGAGAAATACACCAAGGGTTTTTGAAAGTGACCCTGATTTTGAATTCCGCGTTTCCGAAAGCCAAAGAATATTTACATCTCTTCTTTCTGACGAAAGTCGTTTGGCTGAGCTTATAGAGATAGAGGCGGAGAGGATAACAGGCGAGGAAGCCTTTGTCCGCATCTCTGACGGCAAGGTGTATGTTGCGGGAGTAAGCGAAGAAAAACGCCAAATGGCAGAAGAATATATCAAATCTCTCTGGGCAGAGGATGTGATTTTTGAGTGAGGTGGGCATATGAAAAAGCTCGGGAGAATAAAAAGTACATATCTTGTTATTTTTCTTGCTGTGGGAATAGTTCTTGTACTTTTTTCCAATTTTGGAAAGGAGAGCGAGAAAACAGTAAACGAAACCGAGGTGAAGAGCGTTTTTGAAGAATCGGACACAGAAAAAAAGCTAAAGGAAATAATAGAGGGAGTTGACGGAATAAGCGATGTGAGTGTTTTTATATCATATGATAACAAGGGGATGCTGAATATTGCTTCGGAGGGTGATGAAAGCACCGTTTCGGACGGAGAAAAAAAGACCTCGACAAAACGTATTCAGGCGGTAACAAAGCGTGACAGCTCAGGCGAGGCACCGTTTGTTACCGAAGAGCTTCTGCCGAGGGTGAGGGGAGTGATAGTAACAGCCAGAGGAGTATCGGACGAAGCAAAAAACGCTCTCATAACAAGGGCAGTTTCAACCGCTCTTGATGTTCCGCTTCACAGGGTAAGGGTACTGCCCAAAGATTAGTCATTGTCACACTACGGAGGTATAAAATATGTTTATGATTTTGAAGAAAAAACAGATGGTAGCAACAACACTTGTTATAATGCTCGGTATTGCAGGGTATCTCAATTACAGATATGACATGGATGCGGATACTGTTGCATCCAATGAGCTTTCAAAGGAGGAGCCTGGCATAGGCGAGACCGTTATGGTTAATGCACCGCTAAAGGAAGAAAACAAGGAAACCGATGCCTTTTCCGTACGCCGTCTCGAAAGAGATAAGGCAAGAGATAAGACATACGACGAGCTTAAAAAAATTCTCTCTGATGAGACCATATCTCAGGAGACAAGGGAGGAGACCGAAAAAAAGCTTGCACAAATTATAGCCTTTGAGGAAAACGAAGTATCTGCTCAGAATATGCTTAGTGCAAAGGGCTTTGCAGACACACTTGTGCATATAACCGAAGAAAGCGTAACCGTAAGTATAAAGCAAAAGGGACTAAGCAGAAGCGATACCGCGAAAATTGTAGATGTAATTTATGAGCTTACGCAAAATAATAATATAAAAATAGTTGAAGTTAATTAAATTTTGTGTTATACTATATACTGACTAATAGTATTTTGTCGCAAATTACTTTTTGGGAGGTATTTATATGAGCGAAGCAAAGGAAGTATTAAGCGGAAGCATCAAAATATCCGAAGAGGTTATAGAGACCATAGCATCCGTT
Organism: Clostridia bacterium; assembly: GCA_045660605.1. Lineage (GTDB taxonomy): Bacteria > Bacillota > Clostridia > UMGS1810 > UMGS1810 > RGIG8748. The sequence continues at coordinate 3,175 of JAZREC010000061.1, read as the reverse complement.
GCCGTGTCCGAAATAGACGGCGTGTGCAGTGTGGGAGCAGGTCTTGTAGACGGTATAGCACGCAGACTCGGCAAAAAACAGCTTTCGGGCGGAATCAAGGCATCTGTTAACGAAGAGACCGTTACGGTGGATATAAATATAGTAGTTAAATACGGTGCAAGGATACCCGAGGTTGCATGGAATGTTCAGGATGCAGTCAAGAAAGAAATTGAGCTTATGACAGGCCTCAAGGCAGAAAAGGTCAATGTACGCGTTGTGGGAATTGATATTCCCCAAGAGGAAGAAAAAGAAGATACTACAGAAGAATAATTCCATATCGGAGGAAACACATGAGCAGAAAAACTGCACGCGACAGTGCGTTCAAACTAATATATCAGATACCCTTTCACGGAGATAACGATGTAAGTCTTACTATGGATAACTTTAAATGCACCGATGAGTACGCAAAGCTTACAGAGGCGGACATGAATTATGTCAGTGCGTGCGTCAACGGTTGCTTTGACAATCTAACCCATATAGACAGCAGGGTGGAGGGCTCTCTCAAAAACTGGAAGATAGACAGACTTTCCAGGGTAAACCTTGCCATACTCCGCCTTTCGCTGAGCGAAATGGAGTATGCAGATGTTCCGTTTCAGGTGTCTATAAACGAAGCTGTAGAGCTTGCAAAGAAGTACAGCGATGACGATGCATCTTCGTTTGTCAACGGTGTGCTCGCAGATATAATAAAGTAAAATGCATACAGTTACCGTAGGAGAAATCAACAGCTATATCAAACGCAGGATGGATACCGATATCAACCTTTCGTCAGTATGCGTAAGGGGCGAGATATCCAACTTCAAGCACCATTACTCAGGGCATATGTATATGTCCTTAAAGGATGAGACCGGCTCAATCAAGGCGGTAATGTTCCGCTCGGGAGCGTCAAATTTGCGTTTTGAACCAAGAGACGGTATGAGTGTCCTTGCATTCGGAAGAATAAGTGTCTACGAAAGAGACGGTGTATACCAGCTCTATATAGACAGACTTGTTCCAGACGGCATAGGTCAGCTTTATGCGGCATACGAACAGCTTAAGGCAAGGCTTGAGAGCGAGGGATATTTTGACCCCTCGCACAAGAAGAGCATACCGCAGTATCCCTCGGTTATAGGAGTGGTAACAGCATCTACGGGTGCTGCAGTAAGAGATATCATAAATGTTATATCACGCAGATATCCGCTTGCAAAAATATGTATATACCCTGCCAAGGTTCAGGGAGAGGGTTCTGCACAAAGCGTAGCAAGAGGAATAGAGCTTTTTAATGAAAGAAAGGAAGCTGATGTCATAATAGTCGGCAGAGGCGGAGGCTCTATAGAGGATTTGTGGGCGTTTAATGAACTTATAGTTGCCATGGCGGTATATAACTCGGATATACCGATTATATCTGCAGTAGGTCACGAAACAGACTATACGATAATTGATTTTGTTGCAGACTTAAGGGCTCCGACACCGTCTGCAGCGGCAGAGATTTGCACACCTGACATAGCTGAGATAAGGGATTTTCTGGAGCTTGGATGTATGCGTCTTAAGAGTGCACTTACATCACTTGTAAGCATAAAGAAGCAAAAGCTTATGTCACTTATGTCATCACCCGTTATGAGAGACCCTGTGTCAGTAATTCAGGACAGGTCGCTGTATCTTGACAGCGTTATAAGGGAGCTTAAGAGAGCATACGAAAGAGCGGTAGATAACCGCATAGCCATACTTAAGGAGTGCTCATACAGACTTGGTGCACTAAACCCTGTCGAAGTGCTTTTAAGAGGCTTCTCGGTTGCAAGAAAAAAAGACGGCACAATCATAAAAAGGACAGAAGATGCAAAAGTCGGGGAGCAAATAACCCTTACCGTAACGGACGGAAACTTAGAATGTATTGTTAGCGGAGGCGATATAATTGGCACAAAAGAAGAGCTTTGAGGATAATATAAATGAGCTGGAAAAAATCATTTCGGATTTAGAGAGCGGAGAGGCACCTCTTGAGGAATGTATCAAAATGTTTGAAAAAGGTGTTAAGCTTTCCGATGACTGCCTTAAAATGATAGATACAGCTCAAAAAAAGATTACACTTTTGACAGAAGAAGGAGAGTCGGATATTTCCGATATGCAGAATAATGGATAATTTTTATGATGAGTACAAACAAAGAATAACTGTTATAGATGAATATATGAAGTCTCGTATAAAGGAGTTTGAGGACTGCGAAAGCGTGCTTTTTCATGCAATGAACTATGCGGTGTTCAACGGCGGTAAGAGAATTCGTTCAATTCTTTGTATAGAGACAGCAAGAATGCTTACAGGAAGCATAGAAAGAGCTTTGCCGTTTGCCGCGGCAATAGAATTCATACATGCGTTTTCGCTTGTGCATGACGATTTGCCGTGCATGGATAATGCAGATACAAGAAGAGGTCAGCCGAGCTGTCACAAAAAGTACGGAGAGGCTATGGCACTTCTTGCAGGAGATGCACTTCTCAATACTGCATTTGAGATTATGACAGAGACAGCAAAGAGCCTTAATAAGAATGATATTATGGCTATGGCATCCGTAGGAAGAGCCGCAGGCTCTCACGGAATGATTAACGGACAGGTAAGAGACCTTGAGCTTATGTCCTCAAACGATGCTTCGGAGGAAAAGCTGATAGCTCTTATTGAGCAGAAGACAATGGCTCTTATGATGACAAGCGTAGAGTGCGGAGCCTTAGTATCCGAGGTGCCAGAGGATGTAATGAAGGAGCTTATGGAATTTGCATATAATCTCGGAATTGCATTCCAGATAAGAGACGACTTTGAGGATGAAGAGGAGGATATGGCAGAAGCCCAGAACAGTCCGAACTTCATCAATACTCTCGGAAGAGATAAGGCAAAGGAAAAGCTTGTTTCCTATTCCGACAGAGCAAAGGAAATAATATCGGGGTATCCGAACAATGAGTTTATAAAAGGTCTTCTGGACTTTTTGTTTTAGTTAAAATACGGTGGTGCAGTATCCTAGTCAGGACTGTCAACTTCTAAGGTGGGCCTAAAAATCCACTAAAGGGCATATCGATGAAGTTCCTTGTGTTTGCTTCTTACGCCCAGTTTGGGGCAGATGCTGGGAGTTAAGGTTTAAGGGCGAGCCGCAATGGCATGCGGGCGTTGACCCTTTTTCCG
>JAZREC010000060.1:0-2532 GCA_045660605.1 Clostridia bacterium | reverse complement strand
GTTCAAAAAAGCTGCACTTCCCTTTTTTCCAACAACCTATATATGGACATGCTTCCGAATGCCTATCAAGGTCGTAAGTGTATTTGCCTGTTTTACATCTTGGGCATATTTGTTTTTTAAAAAACAATTCAATGTCATCTCCTTCGTTGTTTTCCATATTTGTCTGTTCATCGGAGCGACCAGCAACTATCAAGGCACAATACATTGCAATAACAAGAAAAAGCACAATTATGCCAACTATTAACCCTATTATATATTTCATGTGCTTTTATCCTTTCTAAAATTGATTTATCTTTTTAGATATACATCTTAACATCGTAGACACAATATCTTTGTCAATTGGCATCGTGATATAATACGCTGTTCTTCCTGTATTGATTGCATCCACAACATCCATCTTGTCATCAATAAAAGAAACTGGTACGAACCATAACCCATTGTATGTATATTTGCTAAAATATTCATTAAACTGTGATGTTATATGCCTGTCATAAATAATACAATCAGCAAGAATTTTGCCACATGTTTTCACAGCTTTGTCAGTACTTTTTGAAATAATTACTTTGATTTTGTATTTCTTTTTATGTAGCAAAATTAACTTTTTTATTTCTTTAGCTGCTTTTTGGTTGTCCATGTCGATAATAATATTCATAACTACGCTCCATTCTTTTGTTGCAGAACAAGGTGACTCGTGTCTTTCCGCACTGTTTCACAAGAAAAGAGCACCAAATAATATCCGCTGTTTTATAATTGCTCGAAATGAAAATCATCCTCATTGCTAAAGAGATAGTTATAAGCATCATTTAAAACCTTGTTACTGTACTTTTTAAGATTAATTTTCTTTAGTAACTGTCTGGCGAAAGTATTATTAGGCTCATTTCGCAAGTCGGATATATATGTACAATGCAGTTTTTGCCTAATAACTTCTAATAAATCTTCGTTTGTATTTTCTTTAATGTCTTGTATCAAAATGCATTCTCCTTAATGAAAGTTCTATTCTTGGGAAGGATATATTCTCAATCCTTCCCATTATTAATCATTCTTCAGAAGATGTTTCCCTACTTCCTGAAGGTGCTGTTGTCCCCGATGCTTGACTTGCTCCGTTTGAATTACTATCAGCGCTTGGTACGGGTGCAGAAGAAGCAGGGGCACTTGATGAGTTACTGCTTGCCTGCGTACTTTCACTTGGTGTACTTGTTTCGCTTGCAGCAGGTGAAGAGGTTGTCAGTGCAGGTGGCGTTACGCTCGGTGTAGTGGATGTTGTGCTTTCATTTGAAGCATCGCTCTCTGGACTGTCATTTCCACTATTGCTGCTACTTTCCGTAGAACTGCTGTCCGCACTTCCTGTTTCTCCGTTGTCATCATCATTTCCGCCTGTTGTAGGTTCGCTTGTGCTCGGCGTTTCTGTTTTCGGTGTTTCAGGTGATACAGCAGGCTCACTTGGCTCGGCAGGAGTTGTCGGCTCTGTTGGTATAGTAGTTTCTTCATCGTCACTACCTTCAGTATCGGGAATGGTTTCTTCCGTTCCATTCTCGTTTGAACCTGCGCCATTTCCTTCTGTTTCTACTTTTTCACCGCCTTGTTCGGTATTGGTGTTATTATCTGCATCTGGAGTTGTAGGGGTAGTAGGAGTAGTAGCTTCAGCGTCCGCTTTCGGAGTTTCACTTTCTTTCTCGTCCTCACCCTTGCTAACATCATTACCTTCGCCATCGGTAGTGTTATCTGGGTTAGTTTCCGGAGTGGTTGTTCCTGTGTTTGCTCCGTTAGAGTCATCCGTTCCGCCTTCGGGTTCTGTCTTATCCTCGGCATCCGGAGCGTCTGTGCCGCTTTCAGGTTTCTTATCGGCAGTGTCGCCACCTTCAGCCTCGTTTTCTTTAGCAGTGTTATCCTTATCCTCAGACTCATCCTTCTTGTCTGTATCAGAGGTTTCTTCTTTGTCCTCAGATTCTTCGTCTTCTTTTTTAACGCCCTCTGCAGCAATGGTTATTGCCTCTGCATCTTCGAGCAAATCCTTGGATATGGTCAGTGTACCTGTTTCTGTATCAAAAGTGATACCTTCAGGATTTTTGTCACCGTCTTCTTCACTTGTGTAAATGATGTATTCTTCGCCGTCAATTGTAATTATAATTGTTTCAGGCAATTCATAACCTTCGCCTGCAGTAAAGGTTATCACTACATCCTCATCAGTTACAATTTCACCATCTGTGAAATCAAATGTAAGATTTTTTACCTCGAAGGTAAGTGTTGCTTTTTCTTCATCCTCGTCAGCTTCATTTTGTTCAATATCTGCTATTGCGATTTCTCTTACACCTTCAAGTAATTCTGATGATATTGTAAGTTCTCCGGTTTCTGCATCAAATTCAAATCCTTCAGGATTATCCTTGCCATCAGTATTTATGATATATTCTGTCTTGTCTTCGATGATTTCTTCATTCTCTTCGTCCTCGACATCTTCATCACGGATGGTCTTGTCAAGAGTGATTACAATTCTCTCAGGAAGTTCCATATCCTCTTTTGCAGAAAGTGTAAGAA
>JAZREC010000059.1:0-26473 GCA_045660605.1 Clostridia bacterium | reverse complement strand
AGAAAAAGCGGGCATTTCATACCGAGCTCCGATTCTTAGTGATTGCCGCCGGGACAGCAGTTGTCATCTCCGCAAATGACGGAGCCGGGGACAACGACTTTGGTAATGGCGTTGATACGGCTGTTGACCGCACCGAGTCCCTGATTGGTGGCTTTGGCGTTCTCGTCGACTTTACCGGCAAGATGCTGATAATCGTTTTGGAGTACACGGAAGTCGCCTTTCAGGTTGTCGACATCGCCCTTGATTTCGAGAACATAATTGAAAAATTCTTTCTGTTCCTGCAAGGTGCGCTGTGCGAGAGCGTCGAACTTTCCGTCGGTGTACTTTTCGCTTTCGAGAGCAGATACACGCATACGAAGTTTGGCATTTTCCTCCACCATGCCATTGCCGCAACCGGGCATACCTCCGCCGATAAAACCGCCGAGCAAACCTTTGGCAGCTCCACCGAGTGCGCCTGCTGTGCCGATACTTCCGAGGATAGTACCGACAGTACCGAGTGTGTTAGATTGTCTTTCCATAAAAACCTCCTTTTGTCCTGTTAAAACAGGGAGCCCGCCGGACAACAGAACGAACTCCCCGAAGGGCGAGTTATTCGCCTTTTAAAACTTTGCACATAGCACTGTACATCATAAGTTCAAAGAACTCATAGGTAAGTGCTGTTTCTTTTTCGTCGCCCCAAGCGAACTGCTCGTAGGCAAACTCTTTCTGTTCGTCCTCGGTGACAGGGTGTTTACCTGTCATGTGTGCGACATTTTCGAGGGCTTTCTCCATAAGGTGCTTGGCCTTGTGGAACATGGGGTTACTTGTCTCCATCGGAAACTCCTTTCTGTTTGACGGCTTCGAGTTCTACTTCGTAGCCGGTTATTTGTCTACCGACGGTAAACTCGTTTTGAGTTTCGATACCGTCGGCTGTTGTTTTTTCGATGGATTTGACGGACACATTGTCCTTGACGCAGGAGAATGTTCCGTAGCCGATAGCCCCGTAGGGACATGCGACACCAAAGCCCTGAACATTGATGTTGTGGGCACACCCGGCAGTAAGGAGAACTGCCGCCGACAGAATGATAAATTTAACCATTGTCTTTACCTCGTTTGATACATGGGTGGTTATCGTGGTAGTCCCGGATGATTTTTTCTATTTCATCACGGGAGATTCTTTTTGCTTCAAATTCCGCCAGCTTCACACGAATCGTGGCGACCTCTTTTTCGAGGGATTTTATGGTGAGGAATGTCTCTTTGGCAAAGAACCCGATGACGGTCATCATAGCCATCATAATTCCTGCAACCAAGCCGTATATGATTCTTTCAAGGAGATGTCTTCTTACCATGACAGACCTCCGAATAATCTCACGCCGCGGTAGGCGAGTCTGGCTCTCCACGGGCGCACACCGTCCCAGAGGAGTATGAGGTAGAACATCTCATCCGCCAAAGCACGAGACCAAGTATCGGGCTTTGAGCGATAAACGAAGTCGTGAAAGAAAGCGGCTCTGACCGCTTTGCGGTCAAGTGGCGGGAATATCAGACGCCAGAGCAATCGGGGGACGCTGGCTCCGTCGCAGCGGAAGCCTTTGGGGACACGGAGGAATCTGCCCCGAAAAGTCAATTCGAGTTTACTCCGCAAAGTGTATGCCTCCTTTTTGCCGTTTGTTTGGATGCTGATATTGATTTCAGAATTTGTCATATTTTGCTCCTTCATCATTTATTGAAAACCGTCAACCTTTCTTAAACGGGGTGAAAGAAACGAAGGAAGTAAGCACATTGTAGTAGCCGTTCTTCCAGCGGATTTTTGCACCTTTGGGTACGGTGAATTGACCTCCGCAACCGAAGACATATCCGGAACTTCCGCATTTGGCGTAACAGACGAGTGTGGCGTCGATATACACAAAAGCCTCTCTGTTGTAATGGGAGACAAGCGAGGCGTTGAGCACCCCGTCTTCGGGTGCGGTATAGGTGTGTTCGTCGAAGTCGCCCTTGTCGTTCACGGACTTGATGGTTTCAGTTTTGGAGTAGTCGGGGGTGTTGAAGCCGATAACTCTGCTGCGGAACTCATCCGAATAATCGGCATTACCGAAGCCCTTGTCCATTTTGTTTTGGAGGTCGAGAGCGAGTTGGTCGCCGTCGGTTACTTCGAGTTTGGCGGCTTGGTTGAATACCTGAATACAGGGCAGGGCTCCGATTGACAGCGGTTGAACGGTATCGGATTTGCCGTACTTATCGGACTTGACCAAAGTTCCCGCGGTGTACTTCGGCTCGGCACTTGACATGACCGCCATAGGTTCGTCGGAGCCTGAACTTGTCGCTCTCAATCCGCCGCCGTAATCGTCCGTACCATATTCATTGAGAAATTCGGAGTAGTAGGAGTTCATGGCTTTGCCGTCGGTTCTCAATGCCAAGTCGATGTCGGGGAGTCCCGCCCCGGTGACGGAGCCGACGGAGTTCTTTGCTTCGATGAACGCTCCGAGCAAATGGGGCAGTCTGATGAACATGGCGGACTCATCGAGGACAAAGCCGCCGCAGACGCCGTAGGTTTGGAGTTCTGCGGAGTATTCAGCTTCGGAGAGCAGACGCCCCTCGGTCTTCACCCATTGATAAAACTCCGAATTGACGGGGTTGTCTCCGAGTGCAAAGGGTATTGTCTGCCCGTTGAGGATATATGCGCCCTGCGGAGGGTTGTTGCCGAAGTGCCAGAAGAATGAGCCGATTTTCGCCGAGGCGGCGGGAATGTTGTCTTCGGTAATGAATTTTTTGGATTTCAAAGCGGCGTTTAAGTCATTGGTTGTGAGGTAGCCTTTGGACAGCAGTTCGCTGTCGCTGACATAGTCGCCTTCGATAGCCTTGAATCGGAGGTCGAGTTCTTCTTTGGTGTAGTAGTTGCCGGGGATAAACTCTCCGGGCTCGTTGTCGATGTCGTTCACGAGGGTGATAAGCTCATTGAGCTCTGCGCCGTCGGGGGGCGTAACGCCCTTGGAGATAAGGGCGTTGATAAGTTCCTGTTTGAGAGCCTCGGTATTCTCGGCGGTTTCGGTGGCAAGCGTTACAATATTAGCCATATCTGATTCCTTTCATTATTTCCAAGTTTCAGGAATGTCGGAGTAGTTGTTCAGCCCTGTGAGCCCTTGAAAGGTATCTTTGTCGCCGTAACTGGCACCCCATGAGCCGTCGAGCCACAGCTTCTCTGCGGGCACGGTTCCCGTCAAGCCTGTACGGCCCTTGAAAGCCAGACTCCAACCTTCCGCATTTGCACCCCAATGGCTTCCGAAAACGAAATTATCAAACCAATGGGAGATGTCCGTTTTGAGCTTATCCGTTGCGGGGCTTACATCCATGAACCAGTTAAAACTACGACATGTATTCGGCAGTCGCAAACTTACAGGCATATATTCAAGAGCGGCGGTGTTGTAGAACATTCGATAGCAAGAGGTGCAACCTTGCGGAATTTGAAAAGTATCGTGAACTTTTTTCAACGCTCCTTGTCCGTAGAACATACCCGAACAGCTGGTGAGTGTTTTGCTTGCTGAATACACCTCTGTGATATGAGAAAAACTGTTGTTAAAAGACCATGAAGTGTCGAGCTGTGTGCAGATATGCTGGACGGTATCGCCGACGACCCGAATCATATAACTTCCTGCCGAGGCGTAAGTATGAGAATATCGGCCATTGGTATCTGTGAAAGTGGAGGTGTTCTCCGAGAAGTCGTTTGCACCGACGGTTGTGGTGGTGCTTCCATCGCCCCAATCAATGATGTTCCCTGCGCCTCCTGCAATACCCATACGATAGACAAAGTTTGCAGAGGTTACATTGATTTTCCATGCAGTCTCATTGTCGGCGTACTGCTGGTTGCCTTTGACATAAGCCGCTTTGATTGCACCGTCACCGCTGAAAATCTCTCCCTCCTGCGGAGCCATATCGCTCCACGGTAAGTTCTCTGTCAGAACATCAGCAAACTCATAATGGGTAACTCCGTTCTCAACAATCGGAAAAGCCTCGTAGCCCCGCCAGCTGTTTGCGGAGGCTTTTTCGGGAACTTCAATGGCAGACATGACAAGAGTGCCGCTTCCTTTATTTACCTTGAAAGTGAAGTCCCACGGGTCTGTACTCGGTGCAACATAGGCTTCGGGTGCGACCGACATCATCGGCTGAACATAAATGCCGTCGGTAGATGAGTAGTATTCTGTGGCGACTTTGTAAATGAAAGTGCCGTCAGCAGTCGGGGTGTATGTCATGGTATGGTAGCAGAGAACGCCGTTGATTTCAGCAGGGTCGCTTCCGGAGGCAAGTTCTGAACCATAATCCATGGAGCTTGTAGAGCTGTAGAGATAAGTGTACCAATACAAACTCGAGGTATCGGTGGCATTGGTGTGGACACCGATTTTGTATGTTACGCCTTTTTTCAAATTGAAGCAGTAAAAGACACCGCCGTAGCCCATCATATTGGTGTCAGAGATAGGAACGGTGTCCGCTGTCTTACGGTCAGCGGAAGAGTGGTTGTCCCAAATCCACGGATTCTGCTGTGTGCCCGAATCATTGGTGCTGAAAACTTTGGCATAGAAGTAGGCGTTATAGTAATTGATAGTGCTTGCCCCTGCGTCCATAAGGCACCAGTAGCTGTTGTCGCTGTCGAATACCAGCTGATAATTTCCGTTCTTCCAGAGGCAGGCTGTGCCTGAATAATCAGGTCGCTGATTGGCCCAGGTGCCGTTGGCGGCGGGAGTGGTCATACCGGATATTTCGATATTGCGGTACGGGGGTATATAGGGGTCATAGGTGTACCCTGCTGACTTGGAGAATTTCAAAGCGTTCTGTGCGGCAGGATAAATCTTTTCCGGATATTGCGCAAAGGGTACATTGTCTGCAATGCCGAATTTGGTTTGGAGCGATTTTTTGACTGCTCCGATAGTTTTGGTGTACTCTCTGGAAAGAGCCAGTTTTTCAGAAGTTTTGTCCATATCATTCTCCTATGATGTTAAAAAGTTCGGCGTTTATACTATCAATCTCGCTGTCCACATCGTCGATTTCTTCGATGTCTGCGGGGCTTGCGCTTTTGCCGTTTACGTTTTGCAGTTCGGTATTCAGACTGTCGATGTCTTCGTTCAAATCGTAGCCGCCTCCGCCGAGGTCTTTGATGTAGTCGGGATAGCGGTAAAAAGGTTCATCGTCGGCAATCTCTGCGCCCTTCTTTTTGAGAGCAGTTTTAAAGGTATCTTTGAGGGTGTACATACAGGCGGCTGTATTTTCAACCTGTTCAAAAAGCGTGGTCGCTATGGTATCGAACTCTCCGACTGCAGGGGCAGGGGCTTCACCATTGACAATGGTGTAACCGACCATAGTGAGCGGAGTGCCGTCAAGCGAGGCATGAGAGTACAGGACTGCCCCCGTACTCTCTTGGCGGATTTGAAACTCCGTGCCGTTCCCGTCCAGAATGAATCCGCCGTCTCTGTGTCGCCATTGATTATCAAGCTGCGGTTTGTAAACTCCGTCGGCACCGGGAGTTCCTGCACCGTAGACTACAAGATATTTATTGTTCATCGACTACCTCGTCTTCCTCTGCCTGTTTACCGGCGGTTACTTCCTCGTGGACTTCGGAGACTCCCTGAATGAGTGCGCCCGCCATCTCTTCGGTCATCTGTGCTTCAAGACCGCCGATACCCTGAACCATAGCGTCCACTTCGCCCTTGGTGTAGTATTGGCGCAAAGTGAGTACGAGTTCATTGTCGGAGGCGAGGATATTGCGGATGGAGTCGACAACGGCGTCGCCGGTCTCTTTGATTCTCCGAATCTGCCTGTCGCCCTCGGAGGTCAAATCCTTGATGCCCTGTGCGACCAATTCCTTGATACTGTCGATACTGCTCTGCAATTCTTTGATAGCGAGCAGGGTGTTGTCAGCGAAGTCGGCGTATTCTTCGGCTCTCTTTGCGGATTCTGCGGCGGCCGCGGCTGATTCTGCGGAGCTTACTGTGTCCTTGCTTGCCTGAATGGCTGTTTCAGCGAGAGCCACCAAATCATTGGAGAACTCATCGGCGGCGGTATCTCTGCCGATAGGTATGCGGATAGTTCGGGCGATACCCGCATTGTGCTGCTGCAGAATGAGGAAAATTTTGTCGAAAGCCTTTTCAATGACCTCCGCCATAAAAGCCTCGTTGTTGCGCAAATCGAGCGACTGTTCCAGAGGCATGTCGAGAAAAATGGAAATCGCCCCGCCCTCCGCAAAGGGCTCTTTGAAAATCACATAGCCGCCGTCTTCGGAAAACTGAACGCTGTAACTTTCAGGGGGGAGGAGTTCCTCCCCGAAGTACACGGCGATACAGCTCTCATCAGGCGGTCTGAAATCGAAAAAGTATTCGGTATCAATGCCGTTGGTTTTGTAGGGCCCGGCGAACCCTTTACTTGCTTTGAGTGTCATAGCACCTCCTGTTTACTCTGTATATCTATCCCAAACCCGTTTAGTTGATTCGTATGCGTGGAGTACCGGAATCCGGAAATAGGCTCCCGCTATTTTAGCGAAAGTGTAAGCCAATCCGCTCGCTCCCTCCTCATCGAAACGCTTGAACGCTCCGACGGTATCTGACAGCAATCTGTTGACGGGGGTGAGGGGGCCGTACTCCAAAGCGTCAGCGGTATAGCCGCCTGTGAAGCCCCTTGTCAGGAAGTCAACGACATCCCTGACCAGCGGAATCCCCTGAAACGGAGCGTTGATGATTTCACGCCAGAAAGCGTTTTTGGCTTTGTCGTCGTCCCCTGCCATGAAACTGCGGAGAAACGCCATACTGACAGCGGGAACGACCAAGTTCAGAGTAGCCCAAGCGGTCTGCCCTGCGGTCATTTTGCCCCTGATTGCCCGGTTGAAAACACGGCTTGCGTGGGTGGAGAAAGCACTGGTGGCGGAGAAAAACAAAGTTGTGGCTCTGCCGAGTTTATGGGTCTGAACCGTACTCATGTCGATAAGCCGTGAACCGCCCTGTGTCTTGGCGACGAACTCGTCCGCCAGAGCGACACTCTCACGCTGTGTTTTTCCCTCTGCCATAGCCTTGTTATAGGAAGCCAGCCAAACGGGCATAGTTACCACGAGGTCTATCTGACGGGGAACCATGAAACCGAGGTCTTGGGCTTTGGCGGTGGCTTTGGCAGCCGGGTTCTCAAAGGTCTCAATGCGGCTTCGGAGGTCGATGTCTTTGGTGTTCGCTCTGTTCCGCATGAAGCTTGACAATGCGAAAACGCTCTCCTGAACCTCTTTCCAATTTGTCAGGCACTCAATACCGGCTTCGGCATAGTAACCCCCTAACTCTTCCAATCCGACGGAGAAAGAGGTTATCTGTGAGAGTGCGACTGACGGAGAGCCGTACAGAGCCATAGACGCCATCATCGCCCGTGCTTTGGATTCGAGAGTGTCGAGGTCGGATGACATGGCTTCGGTCGGATTGGCGACATAGCGGAGCAGAGTCATCAGAGCCTTGTATCTCTCAAAGCCCTGTGTCCGCTTGAACTTTTCGGCAAAAGCGGAGTGCTTGACGATTTTGAAAAGCTCCTTCATAACGGGAGTGTACGCCACATAATGACTGACTTCATAGATATGGCGGTAGGGCAAATCGAGCGACAGACGCAAGGGGTCGGATGATTTCACCACACGCTCGTGGTTGAAGGAGGCGGTCTTGTGTTCAGGCAGATAAGCCCGCTCTGACGAAACTTTGTCATTAGTTGATTCGTGCTTGTGGTAAAGGTACTCAATGGGGTAGTAGCCGCCACGGACTTCAAAACTCTGTCCGTCTTTCTCAACTGTAAACGGTACGGCTTCCTCCTGCACCGGGTCGGAATAAAATTCCTCTCTGTATGTCTGCGCCCAGCGGTCACGGAGGTTACCCTGTCCGATACTGTCCCAGATGATTTGCAGACAGTCCCATTGCTCTTTGGTGAGCTTGGAGGCGATGAGTTCCAAGTCGCTGTCAGTCCAGCCGAAACCGTCTCTCAAACGCTGACGGTTCTTCGCTGTGCCCAAATTGAGACAGGCGGCAATGAGTTTCCGGGTGTCCCATTTGTCGTACCCGCGGAGTTTGACCTCCTGCGGAAATTCGGGCAAATCGGAGAAGTCGATTTTCTTGGTGATTTTCTCCAGAGTTCGGAAGGCTTCGACAATAGGACGCTTGGCGATGTCTTGGAGCTGGTCGTGTTCGTTGGCGGCAGTAAGCAGAGTGCGGTTGTAGAGATTCATAAATTCGCTGTTTTCGCCCCAGCCTCCTGCGGCTTCAAAGATGTTGCGGAGCTTCGTACCCTGATTGACGAGAATACGCCAAGTCTGTCCGATACCACCGTCCTTGTACTTCTCTTTCTGCTCATTGAGTTCGCCCATAAGTTTGGCGGAGGTATTCTTCACACGCTCCATGAAGGCGTTTTGATTGGCGTCAACGATTGCTCTGCCGTCGCCGTAGACAAAGGCGACTACACGGGCAAAGTCACGGAAGTTCGCAAAAGTCATATCTCTCAACTTGACCTCTGCGGACAGCATGAAATCGGGAACTTGGATGTCGGGGAGCCCGGCGTCCTTGCGTTCCTCGTTGATACTTTTGAAAAGTGCGCTTAAAGTCATGTCGGGTTTTTTGGGCTTGACTTTGCTGACGCCGTAGCTGTTCGCCAAGTTGCGCAGAGCGTCTCTGTGGTCGCCGAAGATAGTCTTATCTTTGGCACGGACGCCTTTGAGCAGAGTGCCGACACCCTTGCGGATTTCGTTGGCGGCGGCGGCTTTGTACTTCATAATCTCCAAGTTGGTGCGGAGGTTCAGCATGATGTCGAAAGCCTGTGCGTAATCGCCCTTGCTGACCGCCTTTGCCAAATCATTGACATTCTTTTTGGCGTCGGTCATCTGTTTGGCACTTTTGAGAATATCGTTGACGGACATGCCTTGTACTTCGTCCGTAACGATTTTGGTTATCATGGCGTTTTTGCGCTGTTTGAAACCCTCTCTGCCGCCTTTCTGTGCGAGGTAATCGAGGATTCTGTCCCACGCTTGCATATTAAGTTCAGTCGTAACGGATTCCTCCGACATCTGAAACTCTTTCTCAAACTCCACGGTCTGCCGGTCAATGTACTGCTGAATGAACTGCTGAACAGTCGGAGCGTCGAGCAGTTGGAGAAGCATATCCTCCGCACTTGCAAAGCCGTATTTCGACGCCAAGTCAGCGGGGTGCTGACGCCTACCCTTTGAGTTGGCACGGGCGGCAAGACCCTTTTTGCGGAGAGCCTTTGAGGTCTCTTTGTCCCCTGAAACTTCATCCACAAAATTGGAGGAAAGTTTGCCGTTTGCCTCGATGTCCTGCTGAATTGCGATAACTCCGTTATCAGGAATCAGGGCTTTTGCCTCCTCCGTCCATTGCTTTTTCAAAGTTTTAAGCTGCTCGTTTTTGGATTTGAGCAGTTTCTCTTTGGACTGTGCTTTGGCATTGTCAATCAATTTGCGGAAAGCGTTTTTGTCTTTCTGCGGCAAATCACCGAGGGACTTGTCGAGTTCCAAGCCGATTCGTTTCAGCAAAGATTCCTCTTCCACGGTATCGTCAACGGAGAGCCAGTTATTGAAAACTCTGCGTACGTTGTCGTCTATCTGCACTCCGAGCGACTCTGCATATTGATACACCATACGGAGCAGACGGCTCATGGAAGCGAAAACGCCACGGAGACCATCTTCGGGAGCGACACCCTCCATGACATACTGCTCAAAGCCTTTGGCGATATTTTCTCTGAAATCGCCTCCCTGCTTTTTCGCCCAATTCTCCAAAGCGGCAATATCCGCTATGAGACCGGAGTCCACATCCATACCGCTGTCGAGTCTGGTCTGCACCAGAGCCTTGACGGATTCATAGAGGTAGTGGGCGATTTCATGGGTGAGGGTGGAGGCGTTGTTCTGCCCTTTGAAAAGGACAATCATCGCTTCCATATTATTGAGGAAAAGAGTCGCCCCTCTGCGGACGGTGCCGCTCTGCTCCATAAAATTTTTTGAATTTTTTTCAATTCCGAACTTGACATTTTTCAAAGATGGTGTATATTTATCTTGCCAAGACGGAACAGAGGCACCCATCGTTGACGCCGTCGAGACAGAAGCAGGGGCGGGTGCGTCCACTGTGGACTTTTCCCACACTACGATAAAACCATCTCTTTTATTCGGTTGAGCGAATCTATCCGCGAATTGTGATATTAGGTTGTGGTCAAAAACTTCGGTGTCCACAACAGACCCTTCTTTACTTACTATAATAGTGTGTATAACACCTTCATCGTACGCTCGTACATACGCATAGTTTCCTGTAAACCGGTCTTCGATTTTTGCCTGTGCGTTTTCTAATGTTTCAACCAAACGGGGGAGCCACGGTATCTTTGTTGCTTTCCCTATGATGGTTCTTCCTTGTGCTCGGTTTCCTTTACGCATAATCAGATGGTCGAAACGAGGTTCTTCACTATCCTCATACTTGAGATATACCGTCGCTCCGTCAGCTGCAACAACGCTATCGGGGAACCCGTTGTATATATTCTCCAAGTCTTGCTTGACATCGTCGAAAGACTCAAAACTCTTTGTAAACAGCGGAGTATTCCCTTTCTCCAAAGGCAAAGCTGCTTTTATTTCAGCGAATCTATCCCCGACTGCCTGCGTCTGTGCGTCTCCCCTTAATCTGCCCTCGGCTTTGAGTCGGGCGTATTCCTCAAAGAACTCCGCCTCGGTCATACTGCCGAAAGCAAGTTTATTCAGAAATTCCACTTCATCTTCGAGGTCGTATCTGCCGACCATAGAGGCGAAAGCGGTAAGGATAGCCATATTGTTTTTGATTTCCAAATCAGAGCGGCCGAGGGCTCTCATCTGGGCGAGTTTGACGGCTATGGCGTTGTTGCGTTCTGCGATTTTTTCATAGCGTTCCTGTGCGGCTTCGGAGACATCGAACTTCTCTGCGTCCTTAACGGAAATATCGCCGACGGGGATTGCGCTTGCAAGCAGTTTTTCCCCCGCCTGTTCAAACTCCGGACTGCGGGCTTGGGCGGCAATAAGAGCGTTCTGCGACAATTCAATGGTGCGTCCGTTGGCACTTGCATTTTTTATGACATTCTCCGTGATACCGAGTTCCTGCGCCATTTCAGGAGATTCCTGAAAGAGTACCTCCGCACTCTCTGCGTCAACATAAACTTTGGTGTCTTTGTGGGTCATGCCGACAAAATGAGCGGTCTCCGAAGCGGAGCGACCTTGAAGTTTGGTCTCACGGAGTTTGGCGACCATGTTGCGGTGGTTGTCAATCCACTTGGCGGTTTTGACTGCTTTGACTGCGGCAAAGGGTGTATTGAGCACCCTGACGCTTTCACCCATAAGGAGGGAGGAGAGCAGAACCACATCGGTCTGTTCGGAGTCAAGGAAGGGTTCCGTTGCCCCTGTGTCAAGAGCTTGCATGTTTGTTGCAAAAGCGACATCGCTTATCAGGAAGTTCGCCATAGAGTTGACCTCCTCCTCAATAAGTTCAGACAAGGGGCCGTTGACGACATTGGTATCTTTTATCGCTCTTGCCAGCACACTCCGCTTGGCGGGGTCGGAGGCAATGCGTTCCACGAATCTGCGGGCGGCTCCTTTTTTCAGAAACTTCGGGAGTACCTTTGAGAGAATAGCTCCCTCCGGTAGAAACTCACCTATCTGTTCCGTGGCAAGTTCAGCGTACTGTGTCAGAACGTTTCTGACGATGATAGTACCAAGTTCATCCGCCTGATTGTCCGTCATGGTCTGCTGAACGCCCTCATCATCGAGATAGACGACGGGAGTGCTTTCGGCTTCCTGTACGGCTTGGGCGGTCAGTTTAGGAGTGTAGGCGGGCATCCTCTTGGCGGTGGAGCCGAGCCAGCCGGCAAGTGTCTGTCCGACAGCCTTTGCTTTGCCTCGGAATCCCTGTCCCGCCGCCTGTTTGAAGCTGTAATTCATTAATGCTTTCAGCCCCATTTTCATACCGCCCTTGACGGCGGTACCGGCTCCCCCGGTAAGCCGCCACTCCACTATGTACGGAATCATCTGATAAATGGTGTCCAAAGTTTTTGCTCCGACGGTCTGTCCCTTTAATTGGAGGGCGTATTCGTCCAGATATTCGGACATTCCTGCGGCTCCTTCCGGGCCCGTACGGGAGAATTTCGCCCCGAAAATACGGGTGTTCAATAAGTCAGAATAGGTCAGCACTCCGAGGATGTCAAACATCTGACGGGGGTTTGCGGTCTCTATGCCCCCTTTGCGGATTCTGTCAACATTGAAATAAGCGAGGTCTATCGGAGCCTTGCCCTCTGTCGCCAGCAGGTTATTCAAATCCCGGATAGCGTTCATCAGACGCTCATCGTTGTAATCTCTCCAACCGGGAACGTGGTCGTCAAGTTCCTGCATGAGTGCAATATCACGCATTTTGAGACCGTTGATTTTTTCGATAAGCTCCTGTACGTACAAAGCCTTGTGCGCCTTTTCCTCCACGGGGTCGTAAATTTGCAGCAGATGCTTCACTGCGCCCTCGTCGTTCATATCAGCGTTCGCTCCGTACTTCGACAAGGTATTGAGGATTGCCTGTTCCTTTGCGTTTTCATAGGGGTTCCGTACGCTCTTTATGAGCGGGTCGAACTGCATTGATTGGGTTTCGAAGGGGTTGGCGGCTTTGGTAAAGTTATCCAAGTTTTTGAGGTCGTCGGTGTACATGCCGACTCTGTTGGGGTTGTTCGCCAAGACTTTCTGGAACACGGGGTGCAGAGTGCTTGCGTCATGGTGCATGCGTAACTGTGCGTTATCCAATTCCTTGACGATGCTGTACGGCAGTCCGAGTTCCTTTGCTTTGTTGTGGAACGCCGCCTCAATATCGGGATTCGCCCCGGAAAATTCGCTGACATTCAAATTGAAAGTTGCGGCAAAAGAATCAGGGACATTGCTCTCCTCTACGCTCTCTTCGGTGAAATCGGGGATATTGTCATCTTCAATAAAATCGGTCATTTTGCCTCCTCTTTTTGGGGCAGGGTTTTGAAATGTTTAAAAGTTTCGGGTACGGCGTCGGAGAGCCATATTTTGCCGTTGGCAAACGCCTCCGCCTCCGCTCTGCACCTGTTGTATATTTCACGTCCCTCGGGGGTGAGATGGAATTTTATCATATTGCCGAAAGAGTATTTGACTTTGCCGTTTTCATCACGGACGGGTCTGCCGTCCTCCCCGATACCCTGCTCAAGATAGGACAGAGCGGTATAATCTTTGTCAAACCAGAACGCCTTGCGTTCCTCTGCGGTAAGCTGGACGCAGAGTTTCAGCAAATGCTGTTTCATCTCGTTGGTGTAATTTTTGTATTTGGTCGGGTCGTCCGTCCATGCGTTTACCACAGACATGGCCTCTGTTACCAAAGGTGCGGCAACAGCGAGGACATTTTCCGAGGTAAATTTTTTAGTCTGCGACAATGAATTGAGAACCTCTGCGACAATATGTGCGGCGTCGGAGGTGTACTTGTGCGCCTCCTGTGAAATGGCTCTGTCAATCGCTTGGACTTGGGGCTTATCGAAGCCGTAATAAAGCAGGACAGCGTGACGGTCTTTCTCATCTTTGAGGTTTCTCGGCTTTCCGCCAACGCTGACAACACCGGAATCCGGTGACGGGTCTGCCAAACGCAGAAAAATCTCATTCTTAATCATGGTCGAATCTTTTTGCGGAATTTTCTTCTCAAGAGCCGCTTTCTGGTTGAGTACCGTTTCGTACAAAAGGACGGACACAGCGTTCGGCGTTCTTTTACGCAAATCTTCCAAAGTTTCGTCGATTTTGTCAATATCGAGTTTGCCGTTATCGACCATATCTTTCAAAGCGGCGGCGTAATCGGCTTTCTCCTGCTGTTCCATCAGCCGTTTGCGCTGATTCCAGAGTTCCGAAGTTTTTTTGTACTCTGCGACTTTTTCGGGGTCGCCTGATTCGGCGGCTCTCTGCAGCTTTGACAAGTGTTCGGTCATCGCCTGTTCGATGTCGGGAGAACTATATCTGCCCCCTGCGGTATATGTGTCGTTGTTTCCTTTGTTCAGGACGGAGGCTGTCAGGGTGTCCATTTGGTTGGTGACATGGAAATTAAGGTCGTAGGCTTTGCGGTATTTGGCAAGAGCGGAGCCGATGAGTGCCGCCGTTTTCTCCGAAACCGCGTAGTCTGAGGTCTGTATGGCGTCGAAGTACAATTCGGCACTCTGCAAGTCCCCGGCGTTCAGGAGTTCCTCTACTGCGGCAGATACGAAAGTATCTCTGACGCCCTGCTTTTCAAGCCGATAGGACTCTGCTTTCTTTTCGAGCATGGAGCGGAGTTCTGCGATACGCTCCTCTGTGATGTCCTGACCGATTACATACTTTTTGGCAGGGATGACGGTTCCGTCTTTGCGAACTCTCTGCGGAGTATGCAATACACCGTCTTTGATGTCAGTGTCAAACGCCGCCAAGTCTTCGTCGGGAGTCTTGCCGTAGTTGCTCTCCTGACGGTATCTGTTGTCGATGTCCTCGCCCCAATTTTTAAGAATTTCGGGGTCTTGGGTCTGCTGATACAGCTTGACATCACCTATGAGCCTCTCTTTCCTTGCGGCGTTTTCGGCTTCGGTGATTTGGCTCCGCTCATAGTCCATGCCCCAACGGCGATGGGCGTTGCGGCGGGAGAGGGCCCGCTCACGAAAAATCTCTGCGGATTTACCATACAAGTTGGCGGAGTGCTTCCCGATAGCTTGTTCATAAATATTGTCAACGGCTTCGGGGGTATCTGCCGCACCGAAGCCCTTTCTGTCTTTAAGCATATCTATCTGTTTGTCGACATCCGCCTCAAAAGCGGTCATCGCCTCTGACAGAGCGGCACGATTCCGCTCTGCGTACAGTTCAGTTGCCATACCGACGGCAGCGTTTGCCGCATTGCCGAGGGTCTTGCCGAAACGGCTGATACTTTCGCCCAAGCCGTCAAGGGCGTTCGGCATACGGACGGCACGGACTGTATTCCGTGCCGAGCCGACTCTGCCTGTTATTGTAGGGAGTACGTCTTTCATTTAACCTCCTGTTATGCTTTGCTTGCGCCCCAACCGGCTTCTTTGGCGAGTTTACCCAAACCTGTACCGAAGTTGAAAGCGGTCATTCCCGCCTGTACGGTATCGGTCATAGTGTTGAAAACTCCGCTTAAAGCGGCGGTGGCTTTCTGCTGACCGAAGCCCGAAGCCTGTGCGGAATAGAGAGAAGCCTGATTGGACGCATTGATTGACTGAACTTTGGCTTGCCACTGCTTCTGTGCGACATCGTAGTTCAGATTGCGTTTGTCCAAATCGTAGGCGTCAGCGATGTCCGCTTCGTAGTCGTTGGGTGTACCCGAACCGAGTACCACGCCCCCTGCAGCGTAAGCAGTACGGGCTTCGCCCTTGCTTGCCAGCATTCTCAAGCGAAGCTGATGTCTGTCCTGATTGGCTTGCAATTCGATATTCTCTGCTTCAATAGCGGCAAGGCGGGCGTTTTCTCGCTCAATGCTTGCCTGAAACTCTGCCTGCTGCTGTGCCTGTTCAGCTTGTTGGACAGCACTGACAGTTGACAGCACCCCGCCGGCAATCGCAGCGGTCAGAGCTACGTCAGCTACGACTGTGGCGGTAAGACCGAGAAAACCAAGCGCGTTTCCCACACTTCCGACAGCGGCTGCCATTCCCGCTGTTCCTGCGGCGGCGAGCCCTGCGGTGGCTGCGGAGGCAGTCGCAGCAGCGGCAGTTGTACCCGCAAGTGCCGCACCGATACTGACAAAGCTGCTCGTAAGTGCCACCAACCCTGTAATTAAACACATAGCCTTATTTCTCCTTTCTTTTTATCCCGATTTTCCGGAACATCTCTCCGTGTAGCCCGTGCGGCTCCGGTTCAGAGATGGTAAAACCCAAATGTTTGAGCCAAGTTATTGAGTGGATGTTTTCCGCACCAATCCAGTTGCCGAGGGCGGGGCAGCAGTTGAGAAAAGCGTCCACAACTCTGCGTCCCTCCGTCAACATAACCCTCGGTACAGTGAACATTTTGTCTGTTCCGAGAGCCCAGATGTCGCCTTCCTCTTTGAGCGGATAACCCAAATAGCCGAATATCATGGAAACTTCTCCGTCCACCCATGCGGCAAACGCCTCGTCAGACTGGCTCACGCTGTATTGCAATGCTTTAAGAGGCGTCATGCCGAGGGCGGAAGCCTCCGCCACATCGGCTTTTCGCATACGCTTTGCCACATATTCAATGTCTTCGGCTCTGACTTGACGGTATTCAATTACTGCCATACTCACCCCACGCTGATAAGCTGATTGATACCGAGGATTGTGAACGGCACGGGGTCTTCGGAGCGGATAATCAAGGTTATCTCCTCTCTGTGGTGTCCGGGCATATTGGCGGAAATCGCCCCTGTGAAAAGAGGCGGAGCACCGTCCCACACCTGCTGCATGGGAGCTTTGACCGCAAAGAACGGCATGCCGGGTATCGCCGCATAGAATGAACGGGCTTCACGGAGATTGAAAACGGCTTTGACCAGAGTCTTTTTGTCACCGAGCATAGAGCCGTTCTCCGCTGTAATGTCAGGGTCAAGCGTTTCGATTTCCATAGCATACGGCAGTCCTGCCACGATATGCGAAGCAGGGTTTTCCAGAGTGACTGTGCCGTCTGCCGATACCTCTTTCAGACCGACGGCAGACCCGTCGGCAAGGACGCTTATTTGCTGCCCTGCCAAATGGTTCAACCCGGTAACTGTAGTAATCGGGGAGCCTTCGTATTCAAGTCCGCAGTCGACGAAAAACGCCCTGTCAGGCGGGTCGCCGTAGTGTCGTCTTGACTGAAATTCCACAAAGTATTTACCGAAGCGTTCCACAAGGAAATACACGTCGTCTTCCGCTCCCTCCCGTACAGAGGTAACAGAGATGAATCTGCCGTCGGATTTGTGTTCGCTCCACGCCCAGATTTCCTGCTCTTTCATATAAGTAAAGGTCAGAAGTCTGCCGTTGGCAAGGCAGACCCACACCGTTGAATACGGACTCTGCTGGTACGCCCAATCCACAATATCGGCGTCAATCAGATGTTCCGACAGAACGGTAAGCTCGTTACCGCTGTAACCGTCCTCCTGCAAGGTGTAGCCCAAATCCCGCACATGGCGGTTGGAGTTCTGCACGAAAAGAATACTCGTACCGATGACCAGAGGCGGAATATGTCCGACACCCCAATAGCTTTGGGGCGGAAATGCGATTTCGGTCGGAGTTACAGCACCGTTCTGTCCGCCGACAACTTTGAACTCCGCCCCGCTCGTCAGCATAAGTAACTCACGGAGGGCGATGAAATGGCGGATTTCGTTCATCTGCTTGGAGTCCACGGTCGCTGTGATGGCACTGTCCGCACGAAGCGGAGTTGCCACAGCAAGAGAGTCAAACGCTCCTGTTTCCGTCATCCATACAGTTTGGGGTTCAGCGTTGGTTCTGCCGAAAACAAGCCTCTGCTGGTGTATTCCGACAGTGCCGGGGTAGTTGTCAGGAGCGTCTTTCGGCTCGCTGTCAAATGCTTGCGCTGTATCGAGGCGGACTCGTGCTCCGTTTTCAGGGGGGTCTGCGACTTCCGCTTCCTCCCAATCCGTTTCAGAAAAAGTATATTTGGAAACCCGTTCCTCCGCACAGCTTATGTATTTGCGTACGTAAAAAGGGTAGGTGTCGGAAGTTCGTAAATCTTTGCGGTAGACATAGTACCCTGACGCATTTTCGATGTCGCCCCATTCCAAAGTTGTTTTGAGCGGATAGCGTTTCGTTCCGCTTTTGATGACTGCTTCGGACGGCTGTCGCTCCGCTCCTTCCAGAACTGCGGTAATGACATACTGCTCCTTGTAGGCGGAGGACTCTCCGGACGAACTGCCGCTGGCGAGCGTGACTTTGGTAATTTCCACCGCATCCGCATCCGATTCCACGCTTGCGGTACAGCATGACCACGCACCTTCGGGGGAGCGGAAATAAGTGTAACAGGTATCGACTCCCTCTATTTCAGGGAATACGACCATCATATCGTCGGGATTTTGCAGACTGATAATAGTATCGCTTGCCGCTCCGACCGCCCCCGCTGTGTTGCCGTAGGCAAAACGGAGCTGATAGTATTCCGCACCGATGACATCGTTTTCCTGCGGCGGAGGTTCTTCCCCTGCCACATAGACTCCCTCGGGTACGGGAATGACGGCAAAGGGGTCTCGGTGCTCTTTCGGGCCTCTGGAATCGTCGCCCTCGATATTGTCATCGGTAAACGATAAATCTTTGGTACTGCCAATCCATGTATAGTAGCCTCTTGCGTTTTTATAGACTTCGTAGCGAACTGCTCCGGGGACTGCTTTCCAGCTCATGTCAACAGTCGCTCCCTGCGGCCATGTCGAGAGGGTGTCCACGGTAACTTCACGGCTCGGCATGGATTCGTTCTCTCTGGCGTCCACCGCGGCAACGACATAGGTAATCTGTGTTTCCACATAGGTGTTGGTACTGTCCTTGAAGCCGTCGGGAACTGCCGTGAAATCAGAGGGCGGCTGAATAGACGGGTTGAATATGAGCTGTTCGAACCGCCAATCGTCGTTGCCGTATCTTGAAAGTTTATAAACAGGGTATTTCGGGTGGGTCAGAAAAAGTACATCGGCAGACTGCGCAAACTTCAAAGTTTTCAAATCAACTGCCTTGTACGGAGTTTCGATCTGATATACCGCTCCCTCGCTTCCGGTAACGGTTTCGCCCTGCGTATAGATACGCAGAGAGGTACTGTCATCACCGCTGTCAAAGAAGCAGAGAGCGCATGTCTGGTCGACGGAGTAGGTGAACGGAATCAGCAATCCCTCTCCCGGAATCTCTCCGACCATCTTCGTTCCCGGTCTTTTGGTCAGACCGCCGTGCGCCAGAACGACAGCGTTCTCAATGCGCCCGCACCCGTCAGAGTATTTCTGCAAATCCACTCGGGAACGAACACCGGGACTTAAAGCCCCGGCAGTAAAATTGTTTTGAAATTTTCGGATTATCGCCATGTGTCAGACCTCCTGTCAGCTGAACCGTGCATCGTAGTAGGGGTTGTCGGGGAGGCGGTGTCTGTCCTCCTGTGCGGTCTGTGCTCCGCCGTTGCGGGCGAGCGTAGTGTAGGCATTGTTGTAGCTTGCCATGAGTTCAGCGGAGCCCTTTATCGGCAGGGCGAGTTCGCTGGCAAGTTTGTAGGCAAAAGCCTCTATAAACTGCGGGGAGAAACTGCCCGTATCGTCCACATCCGCCACATAGCGTATGCAGATTCTGTCTTCATTGGTATATAATCTGCCGTTGGCAAGTTCGTAGTTCGCCCCGTCTGATACCACGACGTTCAGACAGTCGGACGGCAGTTCAAATGCAGATGAGAAAAAGGAGCTGTCGCACTCCGCATACTTCGGAAGTTCCGCTTCCCTGATTGCAAAAGACCACGGGAAGTCACGGAGCACCGTTCTCCGTGCGGTGTCGTAGATGACTTTCGCCGCATTGGCGGCAACGCTCCCGTCATCTATATCGCTGACGGCACTCTCTCCCAGACGGGACAGTGCCACATTGATTATTTCAGTTTTTGTCATAGTGCTCCTTGGTTAAAAAGGGAGGGGCTTGCGCCCCTCCGTGTCGGTTGAATCAGAGGTCTTTGCTGGCAAAGGAGGTGATTGCACCTGCTGTGCCGGTTCCTGCGACGGTGTATGCCACACGGACATAGCGTTTCAGACCTTTGGGGAGTCGAACCTGAAAGACATCGGCTCCTGCTGTCAATGCAGCTGCGGGAATGGCGGGGCTGATTACAGCGTCAGACCATGCAGAATTGTCAGCGGAGGTCTGAATTTTGATGGTGAGAGAGGTCAATCCGGCAAAGTCGGTATTGACGACATTGTGGAAAGTAAGTTCCTGACCGATAGCGTCGCCGTCGGCACCCATATCAAGAACTTCGGAGTTGGCACTTGCTTTGACATCCAAAGCATTGGCAAACATAAAATCTCTGTCGATAATCATAGGGCGGTATCTCCTTATCAGTTGACTTTCTTTTCGGTGATGGACAAGGTTTCCTGTTCACGCAGAGGAATACCACGGAAAGTGAGAACCTTGCGGCCTTCGACGGTTTCGTAGTTCAGCATAAGGTTGTTCTTATTCTGGAGCTGCAGGTCGAGGGCGGTGAGGATTTCTTTGCGCATGTAGAACGCACGACGGGCGTTGCTGGCGGCAGTCGGGAGTTTGTAGGTAGCCAGAGTCAGATATTTGAGAATATCCAGTGCGGCTGCGCTGTTGGACTGAATGGCGGCAACGTCGATGTTGGCAATACGGCAGCCGTAACGCCAGTCACGGACAGCAAGACCTGCGTCCCAGCTGAAATGGGTGCGGTGGGCTTCAAACTGATTGCCGTCTGCGTCTTTGACGGTGGTTTCGCCTTTGTAGCTTTCGCTCAAACCGGCTTTAGAGCCCTGCGGATAGAGACCGTGAATGGTGTCTGCGCCCCAGCCGACAAGCCAGATGGAGGTGTTGCCGTTGGCAGTAGTACCGCCGCCGTCAATGACGTTGGTTTCTTTGGCAGTAGTGCCGAGTTTGTTGTAGTAGTGGATAAGACCGACGGGTTCCTGCGGTTTGGAGTTGTCGCCGTAGAAAAGGACACGGGCGATTTCCTGACCGAAGCCTTCGATGAAAGCGTTGGTTTCAGAAGCCAGATAGTCGGCTGCTCCCTGAGCACCGCCGTTGCGTTTGGCAAGTTCCACAAGTTTGGAGTCGACTTCCGCATAGATTTCAAGCATACCGCAACCGGCAGTAATCTGTTTGGAAGTGCTTTTGCCGTTGGGAACACCGCTGTTCAGCATACGCCAGACGGGGGTGGGGATTCCGGTGCGGATAGTGGTGATGTGAGAGACACCGCTGTTGCACTCAATCCACGGAACGTCATCGAGCAAAGGGTTGTTTTTGTTGATGATTTCCACCATATTGGAAATCTTGGGGTCGCCGCTGCGGCGGGCGACATCTTGAAGTGTGGGGTAGTTTTTCATTTAAACCTCCTTGTTAATTTAAACTCCGCCGAGTTTTGATTTTTTGGTTGCAGGGGCGTTGTCGATAAGTTTGCCCCCGGTGATGTTGGTTCCGCTGATACCGAATTTGCGGCTTGCCGCCGCTTTGGCATCATCACGGACTTTGGCGACTTCCGCCGACATCCGCTTTACTGTTTCGGGTGAGGGGGGAGTCTTCTGCTGTGTAGGGGTTTTGGATGCGGAGCACATACTTACTCCTTACTTAATGGGAAATCGGGTCAGGTTGATGTTGTCGGTTTCGGGTGCGCCTTTGCCGCCCGGAATCGGTGAGTCCTCACCAATCAGTCTGCCGACTTTGACGAACATACTGAAAAGGGCGGGGTGGTCGCTCAACCAAGAGTCCTGAAAAAGTGCCTTCTCCTCCGGAGTCTGCACAACCGCACGAAGCCCTTTGAGAGCGGTGGCTCTGTCGGAGGCGTAGTTCGGGTTGTTGCGGATTTCGGAACGCCACGCTTTGCGCTGTTCGGCAAGCTGATTGAGTTCAGCCTCTTTGGCGGCGGTGAGCTTTTCGGCATAGGCGTCGATGAGTGATTGTGCGCCTTTTTGGGACAGATTGAGTTTTTTGAAAAGTTCGACCGCTTCGGCTTTGCCGTTCTCGTCCAAAGCGAAGTTTTCAGGGATGGAGAAGTCCTCGTAACTTTCGGGGGCTCCGACCATTTCATTCTGATTCTGCGGGTCATCTCCCGTATCGAGGATGGGAGTATTGTCCGCTTCGGGTGCACCGCCGTTATCAGCGGCAGTCGGTTCTTGCGGCCGGGGTTCGGCCGGGGCAGGAGTCGGTTCATTTGTCGGCACGGCAGGTACGCTGTCAGGCGTTGCGGTGTTCAAAATCGGGTCGTCCATATCTTTTCCTTTCCGGGTTAAAGTGCCAAGTTGCCTCCGGTCAGCAGTTCACGGACATTCGCCATGTCTGCGTCCCCGATAACTTTGGCAGAGTTCGCCATTGATTCAGCGGTCGCTGCGCCCTGTGCGAGCTGCTGTTGCTGCTGCTCCTGCGCTACCGCCTGTTGGTAGTCCTTCTCATCCTTGAATATGTCGGCAGATACACCAATCATATTGTTATAGCGTGAGAGGGTTCGGTACGGGTCTACTGCATGGCGTATCTCCGGATATATCGAAGCAAGGTTCGCCATGAAAGTAAGACTCTGTTCGATTCTGTTCACTCCGACCGCTTTCTGCGCCTGTGAGAGAATAGATACATATTCCACCTGAACGGGAGCGTTCTCCAATTCTGCGGGCGGAGGCGGTATCAATCCTGCGTCGGAGGCGATAAGGTAGGTTCGGGCGAGAACAGGGTCGAGTAATTCATTGTGGATTCGTTCCAGAACAGGGCCGAGCATGAGCAGTTTCTCCTCATGCCGCTCTGCGACTTCTCTCGCTGTCATCTGCGGATTGTCCTGCGTCAGCAAGGCGAGAAACAGACTGTTGTAGTAGCCGTCACGGATATTGTTTTCAACCGCTTCGATTTTCATTTGAAGCTGCTGGACATTCATCTGCTGGGTGAAAAGCGGTGCGACGGCATTTTCGTTCATGCTTGATACCACATTCAAAGCGTCAGGGCTGGTATTCAGACCTCTGCGGTCGAGTTCGGGCGGAATACGCCACGGAGGACTCACTGTTTTCTTGACCCCTTTGAGCATGTCAAAGTCCATTGATTGAAGCATTTTTATATCGCAGATGACATCCCTTGTCGGAGATTGTCCGTAAACATCGTTGTCGATGACATCCCAGCGGGGAGTCATTACGGGGAAAGAGCGGTAGCCTGATATTTTCAGGAACTTGTCGTCGGTGTCGGAACTTGCCGGAAAATGCACACTCGCCACCGGACGGCGTTCATCCGTAGCGATTCCGTACTGTTCGGGGTGAAGCAGAAATGCGTTCACGACCTCAAATCTCTTTTCGTACTTTCCGGTTTCGTAGGCGTGGATGACATCACTTGATACATTCTCTCTGCCGTAGAGGGCGATTATCTGACGGGGTGTCAGATATTCAGTCTGAAAAAAGGCGTCGATGTCGCCCCATTCGTCCGTGGACATGTAATATGTCCCCGTAGTGTAGGGCTTGGTGTAGAGAACTTTGTCAGGGTGTGAGGTCAGAAGTACCGCCCCCTGTCCGAAAGCCGCCATCTCTTTGTACACATGCAGAAAAGAGGAATAGATATTGCTGCGGCTGAATATGCCCTCCAGAATATCCTGAACTTGGTCAAACCACACCCGTACCGGACGGTAACGGTTCATGTCGGGGTCAGGGTGGGAAAGCAGAAACCATTGTCTTGCTTTGCTTGTAAGTCCCGACTGCATACCGCTCGCCAGAATATTCAACGCTCTCGTAGCGGTACCGTTCACCCTCTTGGTGTCAGGGCGGTTGCCTTTGTTGGTGTCGTCAGCACGACTGTTTATCCGCCGTCCTCTCTGCGGCTCGATATAATCACGAACATCCGACCAATGCGCCTCGTATGAATGGCGGTCGGACTGCAATTCTTTGAAATGTCGTCTGACTTTACTTATAGGTTTTTCCATAAATTTACCTCCCGCTTATAAAGAAGTATTGTCAACCGCAAAGAACGCACCACGCTCATCCCCTGCGTAATAGTCCCTTCTCGATGTGACAGGCTCCGCAAAGGTCAACGCCAATGCGTCCGCTCTGTCAGGGGAGAAGCCGACCCT
Source organism: Clostridia bacterium (assembly GCA_045660605.1). Classification (GTDB taxonomy): domain Bacteria; phylum Bacillota; class Clostridia; order UMGS1810; family UMGS1810; genus RGIG8748. The sequence continues at coordinate 2,763 of JAZREC010000059.1, read as the reverse complement.
CTCACGGATGACCTCTTTGCTCTCCAGTTTCAATCGGCTCTGTCCGTCGTAAGTGTAGGTGACAGCCGCCAATTCTTTTGTAAGTTCATAATCGTCGGGTATCGCTCCGCCCTGCTGGAGCCATTTGCGCATGGTGTCCCACATCTCCGCACGACGGTTCGCATATCCGTTCACAGTATGGTCTATCGCCTGTCCGCCGAATGGAACTTCGATAATCGCTGACGGGCTCCCCAGCTGTCGCAGACGGTCAATGACCCCTTCGCCACGCCCGGCGTCGATGAAAACCGCTTCCGGCTGCTCCGCCACTATCCGCCGGTGGAGCAAAGACGCAAAACTCATATTGTCGATACCCACTATCCTCTGCGCCTTGAACGCCGCCAGCCCCTGTCTGGGCTGTATCACACAGGCGTCCCCGCCGAATCGTGCCACATCCACCCCGAATATCAGCGGGGCTTTGCAATAGTCGATTTCGGGGATATGTTTCCCCTTCGCCTTGTAAATCAAATCCAATGGTATCAGCGTATTGTCACAGGAAGCATTAAAATCGCACTCAAACTCCTGTCGGAACTGTGCGTCAGTCAGGTCTGCCCTCGCATTGTCCAATTCCTCCTGCGTTATCCACGGCAGAATATTCACCGTATCAGAACTCCTGAACACCAGACTCCCCCAATTCTTTCCGTCCGACACCCCTCTGTTGTACAATTCAAAAAACAGATTCATCCCCTTCGGAGTTCCGATAAACAAGCACCGACCCTTGCGGTCAGCAAGAGCCGGTCGGACGATTTCGCCCCATACAAAAGGCTTCATATCTGCAACTTCGTCCATAACCACACGGTCAAAGTACAATCCTCGTAATGCATCAGCATTATCCGCACCGTACAGAGTGATTTTCGCTCCGTTCGGAAAGATTACCGTAAGTTCCGTTTCGTTATATGTGACCCCCGGTACCTTGCCCGCAAATTTCTTGAAATAGTCCCATGCGATGTCTTTCGCCTGTTTGCGGTACGGGGCAATGTACGCACCACGGAAATCAGGTCTCTCCGTAGTCAGAGCGTCCAATATCAGCTCCATGACCGCAAAGACCGTCTTCCCCCAGCGGCGGTGACAGACCAAGACCGCAAAGCGTACCGCTTCTATCAGCACTCTCGCTTTCACCTGAAACGCATGGGGCGTGTACCCCAAATTCACATTACTCATCAGTCGCCTCCGCAAGATAGCAGGACGCCATAAAATCATTGTACTCCTGCTCCATTTCCATAACCTTGACGGGGTCAACCGCTTTCAAATCCGCTAAAATCCGCTTGCCCACAGTCTGCACCGCCAGAAGCGTGTACGCCTGTGCATTTATCGGAAAATCCTCCTGAAAAACCTTGCAGTCCTCCGTTATCAATCGCCAGAATAATATTCGTAAATCCCGGTCAGACAGCACTTTCTGCAACGAAAGCCGGTACTGCTCCTCATTCAGTTTCATACTTCCTCTCCCTTCACCTCTATCGCTTCCGCATAGGGGTTCGTTATGTTTATCTGCACCACAGCTCCGCCTTTGCCGCCGCCATCGTCCTTCGGGAAATAACCTTTGAGCTTCGCTAACTGCACCGCCGCACTGTCCCGCAGTGCCTCCGGCATAAACGGATTGCGCAGCCGCTGGCTGAAATAATCCTCTATCTCCTCCTTCAACGCACTCGTACCATTGCACAAGCCCATCTTGGCGGCGGCGTTGATGATGCCGCGGACTTTCGGATTCCGAAAAATCCTCGCCCCCTCGACCTCGCTCAACCCCGTTTCCTGACAGCTCAACCAATGGCACCCCTGATTCTGCACCCATTCCATGATATATTCCACATCAGCAGGGCGCAGTCCGCATTTGGCCCCGACCTCGGTCAGATACTTGGTGTCGCCCTCGTTCAAAGGGTCGACAAGCTCGGTCAGGAAGTTCATTTCGGCGGGGAGCAGAGAGGCGTTCTGCTTTTGAAGTTGCTGATTTTCCATACACTTCTCCTTAAAATTTCTTTTCATTCAATAAGCGCATGTGTCAACCTATCGTGCAAACATCGCAAAAAGTAATAACTATTTTTAAAAAATTTACAAAAATCCGCTTGCATTATCAAAAGACAGGGTGTATAGTATGGTATCGTTTCGGAAAACATTGTGTTCAACCAATTATTTGTCTTTCCTTTGCTGTTTGTTTGCAAATCCTCCGAAGCGGTAGCCCTCGCTGTTCCTCCATTCGGCGAGGGCTTTTTTTGTGTCTTGGGAGGCGAGGGGCAGGGAGGGCAAAAAGCACCTCCCTGTACGCTCAAAAGACACCCCCGGCGGAATCGTCGGCGAACTTTGGGGGTGGGGGTGCCTCAAATCAGAAAAGTGCGAACCCTTGCCCCCTGTACCATGTAAAATTAAAAATACAAATCACCACGCCAGCCACCACTGCCACCACTGCCACCACTGCCACGCAAATTCAGCACGATACACAATGCACAAATATATAAACAGTTCATTATCAATACTTTACAGTGTTTTACGTACCCTATTAAATCGTATTGCTCCGATTTTTAGGACGATGCAATATCTGTAAATAGTTCATTATCAACAACTTACACAATTACCATTTAATTATGTATCGTGTTCAATAGTTGTAAATCGTTGTATTTTAACAGTTTACGCAATTCAACGGCGTTAATAGTGCGATTAGACGCAACTAATTTTATTTTGTCAATGAAAAATTTTGCAATTTTTTAAAAATATTCTTGAAAGAATATTTTTATA
>JAZREC010000058.1:0-4413 GCA_045660605.1 Clostridia bacterium | reverse complement strand
TACCGCTTCTTCAAGGGAAACGGTGTTATCGGGACGGAAGCTTCCGTCGGGATACCCCGTTATTATTTTGTTAGTAACTGCCGTCTTAACATAAGGTGCCGCCCAATGCGTATAGGTACAATCGCGGAAAACCGAGATTTTTGCTCCAAGGGCAACCGTATCCTTATATGCCGATGTGTTAATTACAATTTTTGCAAACTCTGCTCTGGAAAGAGGATTTTCCAGATTCATGTTTCCATAGCTGTCTCCAACCATGATATTAAGCTCTTTTACAAGCTTTTGGGCAAAGTCCTCCGTATATTCGACAGATGCCAGAGCACCTATTGATGAAAACATCAAACTGAGTGCAAGGCACAGTGAAAAAATTCTTTTTTTCATTTTTCTATTCCCTCCTGTCTCAATCATATCTCAATGCTTCTATTGGGTTAAGCGATGCTGCCTTCTTTGCGGGAAAATAACCGAACGCGATACCTATGAGCGCAGATACGGTAAATGATATAATCATTGCTCCGCCCGACAGTACAATTGTCATGCCAAGTGCCTGCGCTACATAGGAACCTGCAATTCCAAGAAGTATACCCATAACCCCTCCGAGACAGCTTGTGGTAATTGCCTCTACAACAAACTGACTCATTATATCCCAAGGGGTTGCACCGAGGGATTTTCGTATTCCTATCTCTCTTGTTCTCTCCGTAACCGATACAAGCATAATATTCATTATACCGATACCGCCTACAAGAAGCGATACTCCTGCAACTCCTGCAAGAACCATAGACAACGATGCTGTGAGTTCGTTGATAGTGTCTATCATTGAGCTCATATTGCTTACCGTATACGCGTTTGTTGACGCGAAAACACTCTGGAGATATGCACTGATGACATCCTGTGCCTTCCCCGAAACCTCCTTTGACACTGCATTAAAGGTATAACTTCCCATTGTAAAGCTGTCCGAAAGTCTCTGTGCAGATGTATACGGGATAAGTGCTATATCGTCTGCACTTTTTTCTTCACCGTTTGCCGTTTCTTCGAGAATTCCCACTATAGTAAAGGTTGTACCGTTCAGCTTTATTTGTTCGCCTACCGCATCGATAGTTCCAAAGAGCTTTCTGGCAACATATGTACCTACGACACAATTTTTGAGCCGTTCCTCGCAATCTATCTGGCATATATTTCTGCCCGATATTATTTCCACCGATTTGATATCTGTATAATACTGATTGACTCCTATACAGCTTGCAAGCTCAATATTTGTCTGGTCATTCTTTGCTGTGGCTCCTGCAACTGTAACTGACGGTGTCATTGATTTAAGATACTCAGGATTGTCATTTACAAGGTTCTGCATATCTTCGACATCCACATTCCTGTTACCGCCTCTTCCTCTTACAGATACGGTTATCGTTGTGGCTCCCATGCTCTCAAACCTGTCTATTACATCCTTGGTCATTCCGTTTACAATACTTACGATAACAATAACAGCCCCTACGCCTATTATTATACCGAGCATAGTAAGAAACGATCGCATTTTGCTCGATAAAAGACTTTTGAGAGCAAGTGTAAATGCCTGCTTGATGTTCATACTATACCCCCTTTTGTCTCATCGGAAATTATCTTGCCGTCGTGAATTCTGACTACTCTCGGAATTTCCTCAGCAATTGAATTGTCGTGGGTAATGAGAATTATTGTTGTTCCCTCGCTATTTAGCTTTTTGAGAAAGTCCAGTACCTCTCTGCCTGTCTTTGAGTCCAGTGCACCTGTCGGTTCATCCGCAAGGATAACAGGCGGATTTCCCGCAAGTGCCCGAGCTATGGACACCCTTTGCTGTTGACCGCCCGAAAGCTGTGCGGGGTACTTTGATGCTCTGTCCGAAAGACCCACTCTTTCGAGTGCGAGCATTGCCATTTCGCTTCTTTGACGGCCGGGTACTCCCTTGTAAAGAAGCGGTAGCTCTACATTTTCCAAAACATTCAGTTTAGGTATAAGATTGTACTGCTGAAATATAAAGCCTATTTCTTTATTCCTGACATGGGCAAGCGACTTTTCGTCCATTGTACTGACATCGGTTCCGTTGAGAAGATATGTACCCGATGTAGGAATATCAAGACATCCGATTATATTCATACATGTTGACTTACCAGAACCCGAAGAGCCTACTATTGCTGTAAATTCTCCCTTTGTAACTGAAAGGCTTACTCCGTCAAGTGCTCTTATTTCGCTGTCACCGTCTGAATATATCTTATATATATCCTTAAGTTCTATCAAGCTCACTATACTCACCTTCCAAACTGACGGTTTGCTGTTCCGCCTCTTCCTGACATACCGCCCATAGCAGGCATTCCGCCCATTCCTGACGGCATACCGCCAAAGCCTCCTGACATTCCGCCCATGCCTCCCATTGAACGCATATTTCCTGTTGCAGACGCCTGAGCTGCTGTGTTTACTGCTGCAAGAAGAATTTCATCGCCCTCTTTGAGTGAGCCTTTCATATCAATGATTTCTATATATGTACCGTCGGTAAGACCTGTTGTTACTCTTACTACAGTATAGCCCTCCGGAACATCCAGATTTTTTATCATGGCTTTAATTCTGTCGGAAGCCTTGTTCTGTGCTTCTTTGTCCTCTTTATCGTTTTTCTTGGGTTCAGTTTCCTTTGTTTCGGAATTCATGGGTTTATCTGTTTCTGCTTTTTCTTTATTATCCGTTTTGCCGAATTCGCTCTGCTCAGTACCCTGCGGTCTTTGATACCCGCCCTGCTGAGCACCCTGCGGTCTTTGGAAGCTTCCCTGCTGTCCGTTTGGTGTCTTATCATCGGTTTTTTCTGTTTTTGTGTTATTTTTCTTAAACTGAGTTGCAAAGGCTGACATATCAGTCGGGTCTGCAAATGTTCCGTCATCCTTTACTATAACGAGACCTCCCATATTTACTGCCGATACAGGAACTCTCAAAACATTCTCTGCAGAGTCTACAATAATCTTTGCTTCTACATTCATGCCGGGAATAAGTTCTCCCTCCTCGGTATTATCTATGGTTACCGTTACAGGATACGAGGTAACTCCCTGATATGCACTTCCCACTATACTTATGTTGCTTACCTCACCTTCAAAAGTCCTTCCGGGAACTGCATCTGCAGTTATGCTTACCGCCTGACCTATCTCTATCTGAGAAATATCCAGCTCATCTATGCTTATGTCAAATGTAAGCTTTGATAAATCTGCAATAATTGCCATTACGGAGGAGCTGTTGGAATCCATTTTTTCTCCCGCTTTAATATTCTTCTGTATTACCTTGCCATCTATGGGAGAGCGGATACTGTAATCATCAAGATTGTCATATAGCTCCTCGAGAGAAAGCGATGCATCCTCAAGAGACATCTGTGCATCGTTACGGCTTCTTGTTACGGAACTGCTTTCTAAAACTGCGACAACCTCACCCTGATATACTCTGTCTCCGTCCATTTTGTATACCGCCTTAACCTCACCCGAAGTTTTTGCAGTAATGGTTCTTGTCTTAGTATATTTGACTTCGCCTATATCATAGCATGCGTATTCTCCGACTATTGCCGAGGCTGTTTCTCCATCTGCAACAGAACCGGGGTTCTGGAATTCTATCTCTACATTTCCTACCTCTACGCCGTATGTATTTACATAGCTTCCTGTGGAAACCTTTGTAACTCTTCCTGTAATTGAAGTAAGGGATTTGGTAAGAGTAACCTCTGCCATATCTCCCTGTGAAATATTTTCTATATCAAATTTGCCAAAGGGCAATGTGATTGTAAGAGTATCCTTATTTACGACATCTGCTATCTTGCCTCCGTTTTGAACTGTGTCTCCCACAGAGACATACACTTCGCTTATAACTCCGTTTGACATACTCTTTACATTAAGATTTGACACATTTTCCTGTGCATCATTATAGTTCTGCCTTGCCTTTTCGAGACTTCTCTGCTGTCTGGTGATATTCTTGTCAACAGATGCAGAATCGACCTCATATAGAAGCTGATCCTTCTTTACATAGTCTCCAAGCTCAAAATAGTCCGCTATAACATCTCCCTTTGCAAGCGAGGTTATTTCGTACTGGCTTATTGCCTCTACGGTTCCTGAGCCTTCGATTGTCTTGCTTATTGTTCCTCTCGTAACCTTGGCTGCTACCCTCTCTGCTTTGCCTGTTGTTTTCTTAGCCAGAAGCTTCCAAGACAAAAAGCCTCCTGCCACAAGTACAACTACGAGAATTATACTTATGACCCTGAGGCTTTTCTTTGCTTTGAATTGTTTGATAATGTTGTGAAACACAGATTTTATGAAATTTATTATTTTCATTATACCAACTCCTCTCCGATAATAAAAGTATATCAGAATTTTTTTGCGAAATTATGGATTAATTATGAATAATCTGTAAAATTATATCACATATCCGCCG
>JAZREC010000057.1:0-3908 GCA_045660605.1 Clostridia bacterium | reverse complement strand
TTTTTTCTACTAATGATTATAATTAAATATATTATAGCTTTCTAAAAGGAGGTTAATTAATTGAAAAGGGAAATTAAATACGTCTTAAGTGCTATAGGTGAGCATTTTTTATATGCGTTGGTATCTGTTGTTCTTATGTTTATACTGGGTGCTATGTTTAAGAAGTGCCTTTGGGTTGTAAGTATTATAACATCGCTGTTATACCTCTCAGCAGCATATTCGTCAGGATGGGCAAATGCAGGCAGAGATTTCCGCGCTGCTAAGGCACAGGCAAGAGAAACAGGAAGCGATAAAATAGAATTCCATATATCAAGAGGCTTTGTATATCCTCTGGGCATGCTTGCGGTTTCTGCTGTTTTTCTTATACTGAATGTTGTTTTTGGTTCGTATTTTACCATTATGTTCAGGATATATAACTTTGCTTTTGTGTTCTTTCTTGATACCAAGTTACTGCCAAAACTTGCGGTAGAAATTATAATAACCGTTCTTCCGTACATTTTGTACGGCTTGGGATATATCGCGGGTAAGGACAAAAAAATATTTGTTACCAAGCATTTGTATAAGCTTATATACAAGACCAAAAAGGACGACAAATCAAATATAAGACGATAACTAAAAAGCAGGCAAATCAATCGATTTGCCTGCTTTTTTCTTAGTGTTCGCAGTGCTCGCAGCATCCGTCACATTTCATAACTTTTTTATCGATACCTTGTCTGTCATAATAATTCTGAATAGCGGCACTTATTGCTTCCTCTGCAAGAACAGAGCAATGTACCTTTACTGGCGGAAGACCGTCAAGAGCTTCCATTACGGCTTTGTTTGTTATATTAAGTGCTTCATCAACGGTTTTGCCCTTTACAAGCTCTGTTGCCATACTGCTTGTCGCAATCGCCGCACCGCATCCGAAAGTCTTAAACTTAACATCTGTTATAACATCATCTTCTATTTTCATATACATTTTCATTATATCGCCGCATTTTGCATTGCCTACCTGACCTACGGCATTGGCATCTTCCAATTCTCCTACATTTCGGGGATTGGTAAAGTGGTCCATAACCTTTTCTGAATACATGTTATTTATCTCCCTTCACAGCCTCATAAAGAGGTGACATTTGTCTTAATTTTTCTACAATTTCGCAAAGCTTATCCAATGTATAGTCTATTTCTTCGTATGTGTTTTCCTCGCCTATGGTAATTCTTAGCGAACCGTGTGCTGTCTCATGCTTAAGTCCTATAGCAAGAAGAACATGAGAGGGGTCGAGCGAGCCTGATGTACATGCAGAACCCGAGGATGCGGCAATGCCGTTTATATCCAGCCACAAAAGAAGCGATTCGCCCTCGATGAAATCAAACGAAAAGTTGATGTTGTTGGGAAGTCTGTCCGTTCTGTGACCGTTGAGTCTGCAGTAGGGAATTCTCTTTTCTATATTTTCTATGATATATGACTGCATCTTTTTTAAGTATGCGGATTTTTCTTCCATTTCAGCGTTTGCAATTTCAAGAGCTTTGGAAAGTCCGACAATACCTGCTATATTTTCTGTACCTGCTCTTTTTCTCTTTTCCTGTGCACCGCCTTCGATGATGTTGTCTATCCATACACCCTTTCGTATATAGAGTGCACCGACGCCCTTGGGACCGTTAAATTTATGTGCCGAAAGTGACAGCATATCAACACCGAGAGTCTTTACATCTATGGGAACCGCACCCACAGCCTGAACTGCGTCTGTGTGCATTATAATGCCCTTTTCCTTTGCTATAGATGCAATTTCTGCTATGGGCTCTATTGTGCCGATTTCATTGTTGGCAAACATTATCGATATAAGGATTGTTGTATCCTTTATTGCATTTCTTACATCTTCGGGATTTACTTTTCCGTCGCTGTCTACGGGAAGATAGGTAACCTCAAAGCCTTCCTTTTCGAGAGCATTGCATGTATGCAGAACTGCATGGTGTTCTATGGCTGTTGTTATTATATGGTTGCCCTTTGATTTGTTTCGTCTGGCACAGCCTTTTATCGCCCAGTTATCCGCTTCGGAACCCGATGCGGTAAAGTATATTTCGTCTGCGTTTGCACCGAGAGCTTTTGCACATTTTTCTCTTGCACTCTCAAGTGCCTCTTTGGACTTCTGTCCGAGTGAGTATACGGTTGATGCATTGCCGTATATTTCAGAGTAATAGGGAAGCATTTCCTTTAATACTTCTTCCTTTACTGCGGTTGTAGCCGCATGATCCAGATATATGTTCATGTGTATTCCTTCTTTCAATCTGATGTTTTATAGCCTTCGTCAACATCGAGGTTATCGCCCAATGCCGCAGATGTGGCAAGAAAATCGCATCTTTCATTTTCTCTATGTCCGTCGTGACCCTTGACCCACAGCATTGTAACCTCATGTCTTTCAAGCTGAGCGGAAAGCCTTTTGAGCAAATCAATATTTTTTGCCATGTCCGAGCCTTTTCTCCGCCATCCGTTAGCCTGCCATTTCTTAAGCCAGCCAAGATTTACGGAGTCAACAAGATACTTTGAATCGCTGTACAGCTCTACCTTGCAGGGTTCTTTGAGCATTTCCATAGAGGTTATTGCCGCAAGAAGCTCCATTCTGTTATTGGTAGTAAGTATATATCCCTTGCTTATTTCCCTGGTTATATCTCCGTATTTAAGAATGGCACCGAAACCGCCTTTTCCAGGGTTGCCGCTGCAGGCACCGTCTGTAAAAATTGTAACTAATTTCATAATCAGAAATCTCTGTCCTCTTTTATATCTGTCCTCAAATCGTCGGAAAATTCCGAGGTAACCTCTTCCTCTTCCGCCTTCTCAACCTGAGATATCATATGCTTGTCAATTGTCGGATAAACCGAAAAAACAGTAATAAATCCAAACAATGAAAAGAACATTACAAAGAAGATAATAAGTGTAATAAGCGGAATGGGTATGAGATAAATACCCAGAAGAAGTGCCAGACACACAATGCTTATAAACAAGTTAAGCGGAAGCTTTGCTATAGCAAAAATAAATGAGTTTTTGTATATGTCCTTAAGCTTCATATCAAATGTGACAATCATTGTGTTTACATAGAATTCCATCCATGTAAACAGAATAATCATAATAAATATCACCCAGGATAGATATATGTTGAGAAGACCTATCTCAAGAATATTTGCTCTGTAAATTCCGTATGCGTTAATAAGGAAGTAGTAAAGAAGGAGAACCAGAGCACCATTGATAACACCTTTTTTGTAATTGGAGCGTGTGTGCTTCATAAAGTCATGCCATATCCATGCATGCTCTCTTCTTTGTATATTCCTGAGTACAAATGTAAAACCAAGTGTCGCGGGAAATGTTGTAAACACAGAGAGTACAATAAGTCCGAGACCGAGGATATCAATGCTTCCGGGTGTTCTCAAAACAATAAGAGTACTTGATGTAACATCTATCTTAAAGCAAAGATAAAGTCCCAGCATAAGCGGAAGCGATGCAATAAGATAGAGAATGTTAAGCAGACAAAGTTTGGAAAACTGTCCCCAGTATATTTCAAAAAACTGCCAGAAGCGATGCTTCTGCGGTCCGTTTTTGCTTACACCCGGACCGGGCTTGTTGTAATTGACACTGAATAATCCCATATTTATTCCTTTCTGACATGAAAATGTCCAAAAAATTTCATTCATATGTAAAAATACAATACATAATCTATTATAACACAAATTTCAAAAAAATCAATTTAATTCGTCAAATTTTTATAAAGGTTTACATTTCGGTAATATTTACATATTTGCACAAAAAAATATATATTAAATTTGTTGAAATTCCAAACAAAAAATGTTATAATGATTTCATCGAAGATGAAATCAGCGATATAAATCTCTGACCAGATTTTCGATATGTGCTATCGCACTCGATATGCCTTACGGCT
>JAZREC010000056.1:0-1877 GCA_045660605.1 Clostridia bacterium | reverse complement strand
GTGATGCTCCGACAGATTGAGAACATACTCAATAAGCCCCTTTTCGTTTGTCAGCCTATTCATAAAGCTTTCCACCAACGGCAGTCCCTTTATGTCGTGTCCGTATGCGTGTATCTCTCCGTTTATTCTTTCGGTACAAATAGCCTTTCCGAAATCATGAGTTATTGCCGACAGCATAAAGCCCAATGGTTTTTTTGCCCTGTCTCTGAACCTTACGGCAACATCAAGCACCATCATTGTATGCACCCATACATCCCCTTCCGAGTGATGGTACGGGTTTTGCTCAACGCCTATAAGGGCTTCAAGCTCGGGAAACCATACGGAAAGTCCGTTTACCTTTCTCATTATTTCAAAGAATACGGATGGCTTGTCCGATTTAAGCAAAGCCTTTTCCAATTCTCCCATTACCCTTTCCTTTGCAAGATAGGAAAGGTCCATAGTTTTACATAATTCCACTGTCTCCTCGGCAATATCAAAGCCAAAGCGGGCGGCAAACTGGGCTCCCCTCAAAACACGCAATGGGTCTTCAACAAAGGTCTTGTCGTTTATGTGTCGTATAATACCCTTTTCAAGGTCGGTCTTACCGTCAAATTCGTCTATTATCTCTCCGGTCAGCACATCCTGCATCATAGCGTTCACCGTAAAGTCACGGCGTATCGCCGCCCCTCTTGTTCCGATAAAAGGGTCAACACTTATATCAAAATCACGGTGTCCTTTTCCGCAGACCGACTCTTTTCTCGGCATAGCTATATCTATAGAATAGCCCTTCAGCCCGTAAACGCCAAAGCTTTCTCCCATGCTCAAGCGCTGACCCATACCGTCAAGTATGCCCTCAAGCTGACAGGGGGTCACTCCGTGTACCTCTATATCCACATCCTTGTTCGGAATGCCCATAAGCCTGTCCCTTACAAAGCCGCCTACAAAAAATACCCGTCCGTTTTCTGCCTTGACTCTTTCGGCAATTTTCTTGGCTATTTCAATATCTCTTTCTATACCCGACACAAGAACTCACCTCACAACAATTGGGAATAACACCTATATAGTATAACAACAATATAACAAAGCCTCACTCCGGCTTTTTGGATTTTTCAAGCTCGGAAAGCTCATGCAATATTCTTTTCGCCTTTCTTACGGCAATAGATGAACAGGTGACACGGTAAATATCATAAGCGAAAAACGCCACCTGCTCCAGGTTGCCTTCGATTATCATAGAAATATGAAGTATTGTATTAAATATGGCCGTAGTCACTGTTATGTATGTATATTCGGAAAATGAAAGCATAAGAAGTGTATTTTCCAGCACACCGGTCAGCGACACCGTACTGTCAAGCAGAGACTGGGTGGAGTCGGTAAGGGACAAAAGAAAGTTTACGAGCAACCACGCCGCAACAAAACACCCCGCCGTAATACACATCGTCCTTTTGTTCATTTTTTTTAGAACCGTGGACTTGCCGAAAGGTTTTTTGTTCCAAAGCACAAATGTGATTATCTGCAAAGGAAAGCTTATAAAAAAGGAATAAGCCGCCATTCCGTATAGCTTATAAACAATATATACTCCTGTGTACAGTATGCAGTTGAGCCCGCCCAGCAGGGGAGCGAATCTGTTTACCCCGGATTGCATAAAGGATACTATCAAGGATATATATAAGGGCAGTATCCTTATAAACGGCTGGTGAAAGCAGATTGCCGAAACAGTTATCAATACAGCAGTCACACCCATCATTATGACAAGCGGATTAATTCCTCTTTTATTCATTTTCGTCATCTTACTTTATATATTATTTATTTTGTTCTTTCGGCATACAGAAACGAAATGCGTAAATATCCTCGAGCCGTCAACTGTATCTTCCCTCGCAAAGTCAAAACACATTCTTTCG
>JAZREC010000055.1:0-2807 GCA_045660605.1 Clostridia bacterium | reverse complement strand
TTTATGGAGCGGAAGACGAGATTCGAACTCGCGACGTTCACCTTGGCAAGGTGACGCTCTACCACTGAGCCACTCCCGCATATTTAGTTTTCCTAACGAACAATTGGTATTATATCAGCAAATCTGCCATTTGTCAATAGTTAATTTCGATTTTTTTAAAAAATTATCGCCCAAATAAGCATATAACTTACTTGAGCGATTTATTGCATTATGTATTACCAAGCCATTTGTCGATAATTCTGCCGTAGGCAAACGGAAAATTGATTTTATCTATGCTTTCTGCATATACTACATCAGTTTTTCCTGCGGTTTTGCCGTCTATTATACATATTGCCTCTCCTACTTTGTCCCCTGCTTTTACAGGTGCTTTTACATTTTTATTAAGTTTGTATTCAATCTGCGGTTCTTCCTTGCTGTCCTTGGCACACAAAACAACTACATCATCAGTACACTCAAGAGAAACAAAATCTTTCTTTCCTTTTTCTACTGATATATCTTCTATTTTTCTTTCTTTTTTGATTACTGTTATGTTCTTGTACTTACCAAATCCGTAATTGAGAAGCGATGATGCGTCCGCCTGTCTTTCTTTGGAGGTCGGGGCGTTCATTATAACTGATATAAGGTGAAGTCCGTTTCTTTTGGCTGTTGCACTTATACAGAACCCTGCTTTTGATGTTGAGCCTGTTTTAAGTCCTGTACATCCGTCATAAAATCTTACAAGCTTATTTGTGTTGGAGAGTGTAAACTCTCCGTCTCTCAAAGAATCCATCCATATTGTTGTATAACGGAATATATCTTCGTGTTTCATAAGCTCTCTTGACATAAGAGCAATATCGTATGCTGTACTGTAATGCTCGGGGGCATCAAGACCGTTGCAGTTAACAAAATGTGTGTTTTTCATACCAAGCTCTTCTGCTCTCTTATTCATTCGCATTACAAAATCGTCCACAGAACCCGATATGTGCTCAGCAATTGCAACACATGCATCATTTCCCGATGCAACCGCTATACCTTTGAGCAGATTATCAACCGTCATTTGCTCGCCCTCGTCAAGAAATATGGTTGAACCTCCCATACTCTTTGCATATGCACTTGCTGTTACTATATCTGTATACTTTAGGTTTCCTTTTTGAATTTCTTCCATGGTAAGAAGCATTGTCATTACTTTTGTTACGCTTGCCATAGGCATTTTTTCATGCGGATTCATCTCATACAAAACCTTTCCTGTGCCAAAATCCATAAGGAGTGCACTTTTGCAGGAAAGCTCATGTTCATTAGCACATACTGTTGCAGTCATTACAAACATACACATAATAAGTGCCGTTATTTTCTTAAACATCAAAATCACCTCATACTAATGTGTATGAGGTGAAAGTTGTCTTATATTACATATTTATATAACTAATCTTTTGGGTATAAGAAGTCTCTGCCTTTTTTTGAGAACTATATCTTCGTCTATATCATTTACCCGTGCAATTTCCTCGCAGGTTGTGTTGTACCTTTTTGCCACATCCCAAAGAGGCTCGTTTTCGTCAGCAAAATATATAACAATTCCGGGTTGTTCCTGCTTTTTAAGCGGTGACTCAGAGTTAATGGATATGTCGGATATGATATCAACAGCTTTTTCGGAAATGATTTTTCCGGATGCCTTAAGTGTTACCCTTACTTCCACATCTCTGTCGCTTTTTAGTATATAACCCGAATGTTCGTCAGTAATATCTGCTTCAAGCCTTGTTTGAGGACTTATGTGTCTGTTGTTAATGTTAAGAGAGAACGGAATTTTCTTTGTAAGAGAATATACGGGAAGATTTTGCGAATCCGAAAGATAAAGCAGTCTTGTATCAAGATAACCGCTTACAACTGCATTTGTGCTGTTTGAAACGCTTTCTTCAAGTACGGGATTTATTGTAAGATTGTATACCTTTACAATTCCGGGCATACCATCGGAAAGAGAAACTTGTTCCGAAAGATTAAAGCTTTCGGAAACTGTATCTTCCACATTGCAAATTTTGTAATTTGTGCGTATAATATCCATTTCATAATCAGGACAATAAGCGTCCGAAATTATATCGTGAGAATTCTCTTGGAAAGCTTTTACCAGTACATCAATTGTTGCAGAAAATGACATGTAATTTTCTGCATCCCTTGTACAAAGCTCGCACTCGGTGTTATGTATGCTGTATTTTACTTCGGTGTGCATTTCGGGATTAAGTCCGTCAGCATCAATCACTTCTGTAAACGGGGTTTCGTTTTCCATGTGATACATGTCGCCCTCTACACTGTACAGAGTATCGGTTACAACACTTCCCTTTACAACAATTTTGTTGTTCATGGATTTTATTTCCTTGCTTACAAGGCGTATATCGTTCTTTAATATCTCGTTTATTTCACCCGGAATTCCGGGAAATTTAAGCTCATCTGTCACATAAAAACGGTTTTCCTTGCACACAGCCATATTAAGTGATTTTACGGTTTCTTTTTTCATGGGAATTTTTATGTCTGTAATTACAGAAGACACAGACGGCGCACTAATCATATCCGCTACGCCTGTATCAAATGAAACGACGGATTTGATATTTATTTTTCTGCTGTTCTGAATTTTGAATTCAACATGAGAGACATTGCTTATTACATAATTAAACATATCCTCCTCAATGCCCTCTGCCTCTATCTGCTGTGTAAAAGGTGTTCTGTAATTGATGTTTTTTACTTCAATTGTATCGTCTCCGCCTGAATACAAAATTGTGTAATCAACATTTCCCGAAACACAGATTTTGTCCTTTTGAATAAATTTTTCGTTTATCGAA
>JAZREC010000054.1:0-4218 GCA_045660605.1 Clostridia bacterium | reverse complement strand
CGAAATTATTATTGCAGAAGCTCTTTTATAGCTTATTGCTTCTAAGTATAATAACATATCCTGCAAGTGCACCTGCAATTATGCCTGTACCGAGCAGGGCAAGTGCCAGTATCCAGCGTTTGTCTCCGCTTTCCGAAAGCGGATTTTCCGCAGGAGCGGCAGGCGGTACAGTTGGCAATGTATCGGGCGAATCTCCCGTAATTACTGCCGTACCGTCATCTGATACAACATGAACACATTGCTCTGCAGTCTGGGGATAAACTGCATATATTCTCCCCTCTTCGTCAAACTCAAATTCTTTTACCCTGGCATTGGAGCGAAGATAGCATGTCGCTTCAAGAAGCGGTCTTATACAATCTTCTTCACGGATATCTTCGTGAACAACAATCTTGCAGCTTGCATACTCATTGGAATCCACCTTGTATGCACAATTTGCCATCTTGTAGATACCGTCTGTCTCATTTAAGGAAATGGCAATATTATCCGATATTCTCGGACTGCGGAATTCGCCTGTGGAATGCTGTTCGCAGTATGAGTATGAAAACTGCAAAACAGTTATATCTGTTCCCGTAAGGCTTGTGCCTGTTCTGCCAAGGACATGGTCAACGGTAACTGTTACCTTACCGTCTTTGATATCCTTGACGGAACCAAGAATAACAAGATCTTGTTTGCCCTCCATCATATCCTTTACTCCGTCAGCAAAGACAGTAAATTGCGAAAGCACAATAAGAAAAGCACACAGTACTGAAATTAACTTTTTCATATTGATATCACCTCATATATCAAAAAAGGGCGCATTACAAATAAGCGCCCTTTTGTGTTAATTAAGATTATTCTTCAGAAGCTGTCTCTTCAACTGCTTCTTCGGTTGCTTCTGCCTGAGGAGCTTCCTCAACTGCTTCTTCCTGAGGTTCTTCCTTTGCAAGAAGTGCTCTTATGCTGAGACCGATTTTCTTGTTCTCGAGGTCGATTTCAACAACCTTAGCCTGAACATGCTGACCGATCATAAGCTCGTCCTCTACCTTGCCTATTCTCTTGTCTGCAACCTGTGAAATATGGATGAGACCGTCCACGCCGGGATATATCTCTGCGAATGCACCAAAAGGAACAATTCTTACGATTTTACAGTCGATTACATCATCAACCTTAAGAAGCTCTGCCTTCTTCCAGGGGTTGTCATCAGCATTCTTAAATCCGAGAGAAATCTTACCTGTCTCCTTGTCAAAGCTGATTACATATACATCAACTACATCGCCTTCCTTAACAACCTCGGAGGGATGCTTGATTTTTGCCCATGAAAGCTCAGAAATGTGAATAAGTCCGTCTACTCCGCCGATATCTGCGAATGCACCAAACTTGGTAAGTGACTTAACAACACCCTGATATCTCTTGCCTACTTCTACATCTTCCCAGAACTTCTCTGCAAGTGCAGCCTTCTGCTCAACAAGAACGCTCTTTATGGAACCTACAATTTTGGTTCTGCCGCGCATCTTCTTGATATCGATAATTCTGAGTGATGCAGTAGTTCCTACAAGAACTTCCAAATCAGCAAGGTATCTGTCGCTTGCCTGTGAAGCGGGAACAAATACTCTGATACCCTTGCATGTAACGATAACACCGCCGTTTACTACCTGTGTAACCTTGCCTTCAAGAATTTCCTTATTTTCGAATGCATCTTCTACTTCCTTTGCACCCTTCATAGCAAGTATCTTCTTCATAGAAAGAGTAACTTCGCCTTCTACATCATTTACTCTTACTACAAAAGCTTCGATTTCATCACCTACATTTACAAGTGACTTAATATCAGCCGAAGAGTCATCGGACACCTCGGATGCGGGAACAAAACCATCTGACTTATAACCGAGGTTAACACTAACGCCGGCTTCAGAAACAGCAATAACCGTTCCTTTCACTATATCCCTTGTATTTAAAGTGATAAGAGATTTTTCATACTCCTCAAATTCTGCAGCAAAGTTTTCGCCGCTGTTTTTCTGCATTTCTTCCATCTTTTCGACTACCTCCTTAATGATTGCGGCAGGCGTAGAAGCACCCGCCGTTATACCAATTATCTTTGGTATATCTATATTCTGGGGTAATTCCCCAAAATTTTCGATTTGATAAGTATTGCTACATTTCTCCCTGCATATTGCGGTGAGCTTGGATGTGTTGGCACTTGTTCTTCCGCCTATCACTATCATCATGTCCGCCTTTGCAGCAATTTGTTCTGCCTCAAGCTGTCTTTTTGCCGTAGCATTACATATTGTATCAAAAACTTGTACACATTTGCAACTGTTTTTTAAGTATTTTACAATTTTTTCAAAAGTTTTTCTGTCCATTGTAGTCTGGCTGACTACACTAACAGGTTTTGTTATATCAATTTTATCTTTTATATCCTGGATATCGAGTGCTATGAGTGCACTGTCTGAGCACCAGCCGTTTATACCTATAACCTCGGGATGGTTTTTGTCCCCGATTATTACTATCTGCTCGCCCTCGTTGTACTTCTCGCTGACTATGTTATGTATTTTCTTAACAAACGGACAGGTTAAGTCTTTATATCCTCTTTGCCTTTTGGAAAGAGTATTTATTACTTCCTCGGATACACCGTGTGCCCTTACTGCAACTCTGCACTCAGTTGGCACATCATCTATAGAGTCATATGAGTATACACCCATTTCTTCAAAGCTCTTTACGACATCGCCATTGTGTATTATATGACCAAGCGTAGCCACAGGTCCGTCTGCCGCTTCTCTTGTAAGACCTTCTACGGCATTTTTGACGCCGAAACAAAATCCTGCACTTTTTGCAACAATTATCACTTTGAACCACCTAAATGTTTGATTGAAGTATATATCTCTTCCGCTGCTCCTGCCAGCTCCTCCTGAGTGAGCTTTCTGCCAGAATAGAAAGACAGGTCAACTGCACTTCCTACAGTAATTGTAACCTTGGAAAAAAGCCTGTAGTCTGCATTTATATGTATCGGAATAACAGGAACATCTGCCTTTAGTGCGATAAGCGCCGCACCGGGTTTTACGGGTGCGTCGGGATTTTTCTTCTCTCTGGTTCCTGTAGGGAAAATTCCCAAGATTTCTCCGTTTTTGAGAGCTTTGAGAGATGACTTGATTGCACCTATATCTCCGCTTCCCCGTTTGACGGGAATAACATTTATTGATTTAAGATACCAACCTATTACAGGAATCTTAAAAAGCTCTTCCTTACCCATAAAGCGAATGGGTCTTTCTACAACCGCGCTTGTCACAAGCGGGTCAAACAGACTTATATGATTGATGCATGCTACACATGCACCCTCCGAGGGAAGATTGTCCTCACCTATAATCTGTACCCGAAAAAGCCTGAGTACGGTCCATCTAAGAAAATTTGCTATAAACTGCATTATTTATCTCCAACCTTGTCCGCTATTATCCTTTTGATAGCATCTACCGTCTCGTTAAGACCTATACTGCTTGTATCTACCAGAACGGCATCGTCCGCCTGCTTAAGCGGTGCACATGCTCTTGTGGAATCATTGCGGTCCCTCTCTATGATATCCGAAAGGACTTCTTCATATGTTACATTCTCGCCCTTTTCTATAAGCTCGGCATATCTTCGCTCTGCTCTCGCTTCGCTCGATGCTGTAAGAAATATCTTGACATTGGCATCCGGAAGAACAACAGTTCCTATATCCCTGCCGTCCATAAGACAATCGTTACTTTTGGCAAGCTCTCTTTGCAGGTTAAGAAGCCACTCTCTGACATATGGTATTGCCGAAATAGCGGAAGCTCCCATAGATACTTCAGGTGTGCGTATATAGTCCGTAACATCCCTGCCGTCTGCTATCATTCTCTGCATACCGCCTGAATATACTATATCCATTGAAGTATCAGAAAGCATTGTGCATACCTTATCAGGCTGTTTGCGGATATCAATCCCGAGTGACAGCGCCTTATATGCCAATGTTCTGTACATGGCGCCCGTATCTATGTACATATATCCCATATCGTGTGCAATTTGCTTTGCAACGGTGCTTTTTCCCGCTCCGGCAGGGCCGTCTATTGCCACATTTATCATAAATTACGCCTCTTTTCCCACAAATACTATTCTAGTATACTATAAAAAAACAAAATACACAATAGTTTTTTGCTAATTTTTAATTTTTTTAGTTTCAATCTGCACTCTGCTGTCTCGAAACAGCAAGAGGATTCAACTTTTTAAGAGAGT
>JAZREC010000053.1:0-4540 GCA_045660605.1 Clostridia bacterium | reverse complement strand
ATTGATGTGTCAATTTCAATATTGGCAGATGTATCTGTCTTTTGTTTAAATTTATTTGCAAAAAATCCTACAATTAATATTGCAACAATAACTAATAAAATGATTATTCTAATTTTTACTGACATAGCAAGTACTCTCCTTAATTTTTTCTTTTTCTCCATCATTCGACAAATTTCTTACTCGTGTCAAGACAGGTAAAAATATTATATTTTACTTGCTGGAATCTTAATAATATTCAGGATTGATTTCACACTTGGTTATCTTGTCCAATACATTATTAACAGAAAATATATCTCCGCTATCGGTTACTATATCAAAATCAGAATAAATATACGGCGAAACAAGCCTTATTCCATCACCGTCAAATGTTTACCGTAACTTCAACTTGTCTGTTAACGGGATTCAGAGGTTCTTTGCCAATGTAATCACAAAGCTGTATCAAGCTCCCTGTAGTATAGTCCAAGCTATAATACTCGGTTATATGTAGACTTCGTGTACTCGATATTTTTACTCCGTAAATTTGATATGTTTTTCGTTTCACTGAAAACTCGATATGATATGAATTCTCGTTGCCGTAAGGCAACATATCGAGTTCATTAGCACATATCGAGTCTGCAAGACATATCGAGAATTCGTCAGAATTCATATCGACGATTTCAAGCTTTGCTTAAAATCATTATAACAAAAATAATCCATTTTGACAACTCTTTATTTCTTGATATTAAGATAAGTATCGGGCACATCTCCTATTATGACCGTCTCCGATACAACGGCTGATGAGCTTACATCGGATATACCCTCATAACCCGCAATAATTGCACCTATTTTTATATCAACCGTCACGCTGACCTTATGAAGCACCTGATTTATTCCCGCAGGGGTAAACTTACTCTCAAAATCTATATTAACAATATCAAAGGGTATAATCCGAAGCTCAATTGACGGCCCCATTCCTGCAAGAAACTCGGAGCCAAAGAAGTTGCCTACGGGGACATTTACCACATACCTATCCTCGCCGTCAAGGTAATCAAGCACTGCTACCGATATATCCGACTTAAACTTATTTGCCGCATGGGGATTAAGCGACAGAGACCTTATACTGCCGTCATCGCCTTTTTGTATAGTTATCAAATCTTCATAGGCACTGCTGTTTGCGCTGGCCGTGAGAATTGCATTGTGAATTGCCTTGTTTGCCACCTCTTCCATATGCGACTGAGCTACAGACTCCACAGTTTTCATCATGGCTATGTATGAAACAAAAAGATTGTATGCTACCAAAGAAATCAGAATAAGAAGTATCACAAGCTTTATTATTCTCTTTACGCCCATATATTTCACCCCGTATATTTTATGAAACAAGATACGGCTTTGTGAACAAATCATTAAATCTTAATTTTTTTGGTACTTGACCTTGCGAAAAAGAATGATATATGTTAAAATATCCGTATATTATGTTGTTAAGGAGAATTTAATATGGTTACATATCATGAATATATCGTAAAAAGGAAGAAAAAACCTCTGGACTATCTTATATGCTTCGGCTCGCCTTTTGCGGCACTTGTTGTTGCATATCTGCTCGGAGGAATTATAATGACATTTTTACCCATACTGGCATTTCTTGTAACTCCTATATGGGCGGCATGCATATGGCTTTGCTACAGATTTATAGCAGGTACCAATCAGGAATACGAATATCTTCTGACGGACTGCGACCTTGATGTAGACAAGATTATAAACAAAAACAGAAGAAAAAGAATAATATCCACATACCGCAAGGAAATAATAGCTATGGCTCCCATCGGAAGCTCCAATCTTCCGTCAGGATGGGAAAATCTTCCCAGGGTAGAAGTATGCTCCGATATCAAGGACGAGGGTGTATATGTTCTTATCGTAAGTCAGGATACTCAGAAAGCAGTATACTTCCAGCCTACAGAAAAAATGATTGACACAATGGTAATGAGAAATCCACGAAAGGTATTTAAGGACTAATGTCACTGGGTACAGATATCATAAGGATAAGCCGTATAGAGAAGCTTATCGAAAGCAGAATTCCATCAAAAATATATACAGACTGCGAAGCGGACTATATATCCTCCGCACCCCGCAGTGCACAGACTGCGGCAGGCATATTTGCGGCAAAGGAAGCGGTTCTCAAAGCTCTTGGTAAGGGTATATCCCTTCCGCTTAAGGATGTGTGCATTATGCACCGCGGTGACGGCTCTCCGTATATCCGTCTTACAGGTGCGGTACTTGATTATGCCAAAAATCTCGGTATAACAGATGCAGAAATAAGCATATCCCATGACGGCGAATATGCCGTTGCCTACGCACACCTCACAGAAGACAATAAGCTTTCTATATACAACAAGGTGATGGATAAATTAGAGGATGCACCCGCTAATGCAATATGTGCAAAAAATCTCTTAAAGCCAAGAAAAGAGAACACACACAAGGGCGATTACGGAAGACTTTATGCAGTTGCTGGCTCCACAGGTCTTACGGGGGCGGCATATCTTGCATGTACTTCTGCACTCAGGTGCGGGTCAGGTCTTATAACCCTTGCATGCCCCGGCGAGCTTAATTCCATAATGGAATGTAAGCTTACGGAGGTAATGACAAAACCCCTCTATAGCACGGACGGACACATATCACAGAATGCTATTGGGGTCATTCTTTCCGACCTTAAAAAATCGGATGTATGTCTTTTCGGTCCGGGACTTTCAAGAAATAAGGATATAACCGCACTAACTGAGGTTACCATAGCAAACTGCCCCGTACCGATGGTTATAGATGCAGACGGACTTTACGCACTATCCAAAAACACAGATGTGCTGTATGATGCAAATCAAAGTATAATTCTTACCCCTCATATAGGCGAATTTTCGTACCTTACGGGAACAGACACCGCCGAAATTCTTAAAGACACCGAAAAATACGGACTACGGTTTGCAAAGAAGTATGGAGTAACTCTTGTTCTTAAATCTCACCGAACTATCGTATGCACACCTGAGGGCGAATGCTTTGTGAACATGCTTGGAAATCCCGGCATGGCTACCGGCGGAACGGGCGATGTGCTTTCGGGATGTATTGCATCCTTTGTCGGACAGGGTCTTGGCGCAAATGATGCGGCAAAGCTCGGGGTGTATATTCACTCTCTGGCATCAGACATGGCATCGGAGGAGATAGGCGAATACTCGCTTACACCGTCTGATATTATTGATTATATTCCGTACGCGATACAAAGGAGTGTTGGCAAATGAGAGCAATTGCAGAAATAAATCTTGACGCGATAAGACACAACATCAGACAAGTCAAGAGCATGACACAAAGTAAAATAATGGGTATTATTAAGGCAAATGCCTACGGTCACGGAGCAGAGCAGGTTGCATCTGTCCTCAAGGAAGAGGGTGTCTACGCCTTTGGCGTTGCAACAGCTATAGAGGCTCTGGAAATAAGAAGCTATGGTTTTGATGAACCTATATTGGTACTGGGAGTAACATTTCCCGAGGAACATCATATGCTTATAGATAAGGATATATCGCTTTGCGTTTCTTCCATGGAAGAAGCAGAGAATATATCCAAAACCGCTGAAAGTATCGGAAAAAACGCAAAAATACACATAAAGCTTGATACAGGCATGGGCAGAATAGGCTTTGTATGCGGAGAAAATGACGAGGAAACCGCAAAGGAAATAGAATACATTGCAAAGCTTCCGAATATATTTGTGGAAGGTATATTCTCGCATATGTCCAAAGCCGATGAAGAAGACAAAACTTATGCCAATATTCAGTTTGAAAAGTTCATGAAAATGTGTACTGTACTTGAGGCAATGGGCATAAAGCCTCCCCTTCGCCACATAGCAAACAGTGCGTCAATCGTATCTATGAAGCATACACATCTTGACATGGTAAGGGCGGGTATTATAACCTACGGACTTAAACCGTCGAAAGTGATTGACGAAAGGTTTATAGACCTTAAACCCGCAATGACGCTCAAGGCAAGGGTGAGCCATATCAAAGAAATCAAAAGCGATACGCTTATAAGCTACGGCGGACACTACAAGGCATGCAGAGGGCAGAAAATTGCCACAATATGCATTGGATATGCAGACGGCTTTTCGAGAATTCTTTCGGGAAAGGCAGATGTCTTGATAGGCGGAAAAACAGCAAAAATAACAGGAAACATATGCATGGACCAGTGTATGGCTGATGTTACCCATATAGAAGACGTAAAAGTTGGAGACGATGTTATAATATTTGGAACAGATGGCAATAATACCATTAGCGTAGATACTGTTGCACTTCTGTTGGGTACAATAAACTATGAAGTTGTATGCTCTGTTACAGGGCGAGTTCCCCGTACTTACATACAAGACAGCTGACATGTCCTTGGAAGAATATACATTTGACTTTACCTTGATTAAACATTATAATTACAGTATATCATAATGTAAAGATAGGGGGCATGGTTGTTTTGTCGCATCATAAAAAAATACTCATAAGTTTACCCGATACACTTCTTACAGAATTTGACACCATGG